>CAZXKW010000077.1:0-4803 GCA_964641565.1 uncultured Candidatus Peribacteria bacterium | reverse complement strand
TCCAATTAGCCATTCGCAATTCTGAATTCGCAATTTCATAGATGTACATACTTTCTCAATAAATTTTGCTATAATTAATAGATAGTTATTCATTCATACTGCTGCATGCACAGTAATTGGCAAAAAATAATTTGGTCTGTGGTATTGGTAGTGTGGGTTGTTTTGGTTTTTTGGGGCGGCTGGTTTGCTGATGGTCATGCCGTAGTAGTAGTTGCCTTGGCTGGTATGAATACCATTTTGCTTGCATACATTTGGTATATGACTACACGTTCTTCTGTCAGAGCTGCCGATGAAGATGTGGAGAAGACTAGAATGGGGACTAGTTTGGCTATTGCTGAAAAGATTCAAAAACAACTTTTACCAACCACGGTCCCAGCCATGAATGGTTTGGAATGTTTTGTGCGTTCACGACCATCTGAGGAGATTGGTGGGGATTTTTATCAAATTTTGGAGCCCGATAGTGACCATGTCGTATTGGCAATGGGGGATGTAGCTGGTCATGGTCTTCCTTCGGGAATAATTAGTATTATGATTGACACTTTGCTTCATGCGTTCAATGGACGATCACATTCTTTGGTCGATAAATTAGTTGAGATGAACAAAGTTCTTTATAAGCGTATAGATCCTAGTCTTTTTGCTAGTATGATTTTGTGTTCTTGGGAAAAAAGTAGCCAAAAATTAACAGTTGCTTCAGCTGGATTTGGTTATTTACTTCATTGGGAAGCAAAGCAAAAACAAGTAAAAAAGATTAAAGGTGGTGGGATGGCTTTGGGAATGATTGCAGACATCAGACCTTTTCTGGAAGAAAAAGAGATCATTCTCAGGGATAGCGATAGTTTAGTGATTGCTACCGATGGTATAAGTGAGATTATGGGTAGTAATGGTAAGCGCTTGGGTATTGGTGGGCTGTCACAGTGGATCGCACAATCAGCTGATGGTGCTTCGGCTCGAATCTTGTTTGAAGCTCTTTCTAAAGAAATTGCTCAGTCCATGTTAGCTAAACAACAGTATGATGACTTGACTCTCATGGTACTTACCCGTTGCCCATGCTAAAGACGAAAACACTTACTATCTCGGTTGTTAGTAACCATTATCAGCCAGCGCAGCTGAGGTCAGAGTTGAGTGAATTTTTCCAGCAAAATATTGCCAATGAGGTTTGGAATCATCGTTTAGTCATGGTAGCTGCTGAATTGGTAGCAAACTCATGCAATCATCGCTTTGATGTTTATCAATTGGATCTTGTCATTAAGCTTATTTTCTTTCATGATAAAGTCAAAGTACAATTGAGTATTGATGATACAAGCAATTTACTGATTATGCAGCGATATCGAAATCTTTCCTTAGCCGTGGCAGCTAGAAAGAGTCAGAAGCCATACAAGCGGGTTCATGGACGTGGTTTAGAGATTGTGATGCACTGGACAGATGAGATGCGATTTAGTAAAAAGCGTGCAGGAGGGCTTCGTGTAGTAGTGATGAAGACCGTCCCCTTACATTCTGATTCTATCTCTTATGACTAAGTTTGCGTTTGCGATTAGCGATGGCAGCTTTGGTAAATTTCCAGCAAAACATATTGCAATGAAAGGCGAGTTAGACGAAAGTAATGTCGATAAGCACGCTGAAACAATGTATGAAGCAATCAGATTAGTAGCTGACGGTACATACTTTATTTTTGATGCTAAAGACTTGTCATATATCAATAGCAAAGGCTTAGGATATCTAACAGATTGGTACAACAAGCTGAGTGACAAAGAAGGGAAAATTGTACTAATCAGAGTAAAACCAGCAATTTTTGATGTGCTTGATGTAGTGGGAATTACGCAAATTATCCCCGTGTATGCCAATTTGGCTGCTGCAGAACAAGCAATGCTTTAAGTGAATGCAGAGTTTAGAATTCAGAATGCAGAATTCGGAATTCTAAATTCAGGCATCGGGCTTCGTAATTTAAAAAAAGGTTCTCTAGAAACTATTGTAAGCTCTAGAGAACCTTTTATTAGTTGAAACGAACTATTGAGTAAATGCTACCTTGATTCCCGGGCCCATAGTACTGGTAAGGGTTACGCTATTGATATAAATAGCCTTAACACCTGTTGGGCGTGCGTTCTTGATTGCCTCGATTACAGCGCGTACGTTTTCAGTGAGCTTTTCAGTGCCGAATGATACTTTGCCACCAATCACATGCACATTGCCTTGAGGGTCATTACGAAACTCTACGCGACCTTTCTTGATCTCAGCAATAGTAGCTACAATGTCAGTAGTTACTGTTCCTGACTTAGGATTTGGCATCAATCCTTTGGTTCCGAGGATTTTACCAATTTTTGCCATTTTGCGCATTGAGTCTGGAGTAGCGATGGCTACATCAAAGTCAACAAAGTTTTCTTTAGCTACTTTTTCAATCAAATCATCACCACCAGCAATATCAGCACCAGCTTTCTTGGCTGCATCTACTTGATCATCACTGACGAAAGCTGCGATTTTCTTGGTTTTACCGCTACCATGTGGTAGTGATACAGTAGTACGGATTTGTTGATCAGGATACTTAGGGTCGATGTTGAGGTTGAAGTGAACTTCAACGGTAGAATCGAACTTAGTTGTACTGGTCTCAGTAAGGAGTGCGCATGCTTCTTCTACTGTGTATACCTTTTCACGTTGGAACTTTTCTTGAGCTGCACGATATTTTTTTGAACGTTTCATAGAAAGAATAATTAATCTTCCACCGTTATACCCATGCTACGTGCGGTGCCGGCAATCATGCGAACTGCTTGATCGACGGAGGTGGTGTTGAGGTCAGTCATCTTGGCCTCTGCGATTTTACGTAGCTTAGCTGTAGTAATTTTACCTACTTTGGTCTTGTTTGGTTCTCCTGATCCCTTTTCCAAACTGATCTCCTTCAAAATGAGTACAGAGGCTGGAGGGGTCTTGAGAATAAAATCAAAACTACGGTCAGCGTAGATCGTAATAATGGCTGGTACTAGTACATCGCCCATATCACGAGTCTTTTCGTTGAACTGTTGGCAAAATTGTTGAATATTAATGCCGTGGGGACCGAGAGCTGTTCCAATAGGTGGAGCAGGATTGGCTTTGCCAGCCTTGGCTTGGATTTTAACTTTGACTAAAATTTTCTTAGCCATATAAGTGTGGTTAGGGATAATTAAACTTTTTTGATCTGAGTAAATTCAAGTTCTACAGGAGTTTCACGATTGAAGATTGATACCAATACTTTGATCTTACCTTTATTCTCATCAATTTCACTGATAGTTCCTTGATAGCCAGCGAATGGACCCTCGGTAATTGATACTACTTCGCCCAATGAGAAGTTTGCCTTGAATTTAGGCTCTTTCATACCCATGCGCTTACGAATACGTTTGATTTCTTCGTCAGTCACAGGGACCGGGATAGTACCTGATCCAATGAATCCTGTCACATTTGGAGTATTTCGCACTACGAACCAAGATTCGTCTGTCACAATCATATTGACTATGACATAACCAGGGAACATTCGCTTTTCGATAAGCTTTTGTTCACCCTTTTTCACTTCGATTTGAGTCTCTTTAGGGACAATTACATCGAAGATAAAATCTTGCATGTTCATAGTCTCGATACGCTGCTTCAGAGCTTCTGATACAGCATCTTCGTATCCAGAGTAGGTATGGAGTACATACCATTTTCGACCTTGACTTTCTTGTTTAGCCATAAGAAAGGGGATTAAATACCGCTTAAGAATGAAGAGAGGTATCGATAACCGTATTGGAATGCCAAATCAAGGACGGTGATCAATGCTGCAGCAACAATAGTGATGCCTAGTACAATCAAAGTACTATCAATAGCTTGTTTGCGTGTAGGCCATGCTACTTTGCGCAATTCTTCGATAGAGCTACTAATGTAATTGGAAAGCTTTCTCATAGAGATCTTTAAAAAGCCCGGTTAGGGGCTCAGACGGACGTAATATACGTTGATATTTATTTTTAAGCAAGAGAATTGACTCAAGTTGAAAGTTGATAGTGGAGAGTTGATAGTTTTACAAACTAAGAGTCATGACTAGTTCCAGCCTTGAGCATCAGAATTTCCGCCGCCAATTCAGATTTTAGATTCTAAAATTGAGCTGAGTGAGTTTGACTTTTTGATTGGAGATTCTACATTGCCATTGATACGAAAGTTGACGTGATTCTCAACTTTCAACTCTCCACTTTCAATTTCAAGTCATGCCCTCCATCGATATTCACGCCCGCGTTCGATCTAATATTTATGTAACAGCCGATGTCTGCCTTACTATTTTTGAGTTGATCAAGCCGACTGAACTTAACTTCCAAGCTGGGCAATATTTGTTTTTACAGGCTAGCCCTCGGGTGGTACGTGCCTATTCAATTGCGTCTGCACCTCATGAGAAAAATAATATTGAATTTTGTGTGAAGAGGGTAGAGGGCGGAGTGGCGTCTAACTTTATCTGGAATCTTAAAGAGGGAGATGAAGTGGTACTGAAAGGAATCTTCGGTCGTTTCGTGTACAAGGCAGATCCTCAACTGGAAAAGATTGTAATGATTGGTACTGGTACGGGAGTCGCTCCTCTAAAATCAATGATTGAATTTGCTCTGCTGAATGGTGAACAAAGACCGATTCATTTGCTTTTCGGTGAAAAGACTAGGTCAGATTTGTTTTATTTAGATATTCTTGAAGATTGGCATAAGCGTTTTCCTAACTTTACTTATGATTTGTGTACCTCTAGAGAAACCCTAGAAGGTATCTACTTTGGAAGAGTGACTGGCAAACTTCAAGAGCTTTTACCTTCAACTGCCAAGGCCAGCTTTT
>CAZXKW010000076.1:0-4898 GCA_964641565.1 uncultured Candidatus Peribacteria bacterium | reverse complement strand
AAATATCCATTTTTACTAAATCCTCTGCTTGATAGCCATCTACTTGGTAATTCATTGACGCATAGCCTGAAGATATAGATTTGAGGTCGTCGTAAAAGTCAGTGATGATTGAAGCTAATGGCGCCTTGAAGCTAAGTAATACTCTGGTAGGGTCCAGGTATTGAATATTCTTCATTTGGCCTCTGCCATCCTGTACCAGTTTCATAATATTACCTACATAGTCTTTAGGCGCGACAATTTCCAAGTGAACTACTGGTTCTTCGATTTGTTCAATGGTGGCAGGATCTGGGAATGATGCGGGATTGTCTATCATTTGTACTTCAGAAGAAGCAGTAACTCGATACGATACGCTTGGTGAAGTAATGATGAGGTTGAGATTGTATTCACGTTCCAGTCTTTCTTGCACAATATCCATGTGTAAAAGTCCTAAAAATCCGCAACGGAAGCCAAGTCCCAGTGCTTGAGACTTTTCAGGTTCGTAAACCAGGGCTGAGTCATTGAGACTTAACTTTCCTAAAGCGTCGCGAAGTAAGTGGTAATCATCTCCCTCTACACAGTAAAGGCCAGCGAACACCATTGGTTTCACTTGTTTGTAACCAGGTAGAGCTGGCAATGTTGGCGAGCCTAAAACGGTATCACCTACTCTAGTCTCCCCCACTTCTTTCACGCCAGTGACAATATAACCAATTTCCCCATTTTGGAGGGCTTCACATGGTTGGTATTTCGGCTTAAAATAACCTACTTCGGTAACAATAGTTTTTACCTTGGTATTAGCCATATAAATGGTATCGCCTGTCTTTACGGTGCCATCGAATAATCGCACGTAAGTTACGACACCTTTATAGGGGTCATAAATTGAATCAAAAATGAGTGCTCTGAGAGCATTGTGAGCTGGATCGGTGGGACTAGGAATGCGTTCGATAATTGCATCTAATACAGCTTCTATATTTTGACCTGTTTTACCTGAGACCAGAATCATTTCTTCACGCTTGAGACCTAGAACGGTTTCAATTTCCTGAGCCACTTTTTCTGGTTCAGCATGAGGAAGATCAATCTTATTGATGACTGGAATCAGCTTAAGATTGTGCTCCATGGCTAAGTAAACATTAGCCAAAGTCTGAGCCTCAATGCCTTGGCTGGCATCAACTACTAAAATTGCTCCTTCACAAGCAGCTAAACTGCGAGAAACTTCATAAGTAAAATCGACATGCCCAGGAGTGTCAATGAGGTTCAATGTATAGCCCTTCCATTCCATCCGTACTGGTTGCAGCTTGATGGTAATACCACGTTCTTGCTCAATATCCATAGTATCGAGCATCTGACTGTGCTTCATCTCGCGCATCTCGAGCGTACGCGTTTTCTCAATAAAACGATCTGCAAGGGTTGATTTGCCATGATCGATATGAGCAATGATACAAAAATTACGAATCTGTTTCAGCATGTTGAGCAAGATAAGGTACCAAAAGTCCAGTGCTAGCTATATGCATAGCATAAGGTAACGGCTCTACTGTAGCTTTATCAATGAAACCTTGCAAAAGACTTTGCTGATCTTCAGTGAGATTACCAGCGAGATAGCAATGTTTGATCTGGTAACGAGCATAGAATTCTTTGCTTCCTAAAGCAATAGTGTATGCCATCCAAGTTTCTGTATCACTTGTTTTTTCTGTATCGGGTAATGCGTAGGTTTCACAATCTTGAAATGGTTTGGGTAAAAGACATCCCATCTCGTTAGTTACTGGTAGTGAATGCTTCAATCCCAAACTAGCAAAGTTATAAGGTAGTGAACCTAAGTAAAGGGTTTCCTCTCCATGATAAAAAAGATGCAGACCAACTTCCGCTAAAAGCACCAAGGATGATTCTGCTGCTGCTAAAAAACTAATACCTTGTTGAATCGCTTGTAATCTTGGTACTTTTTGTACTGGGATTTCTTTAATGTGATCTGGTAGAAACATTCCTTGAGGACCTGTGACTACTAAGCGATCGACACTATATTCTCGGGCATACATTACTAAGGTTTGTGGATCAAAATTTAATTGATCTTTTTCAAGCATAGTAATCGCATCATCACTTAGTAGTGACATGCTTTGATGCTGATATCCCCAATCAATAGCTAAAACTCTTTCAGATGACATTGGGAATATGGTCAATAGTCCGAAGTGATCCTTGATTATTGATACCCAAAGCAATTAAGTCTATCTGGCAATCATACTGGCGGGTATTCTTTTCATCTAAATAATGTTCGATAGCATAAGCTAAGTTCTGTTTTTTGCCTTCAGTAAAATGTCTCATTGCTGTGTCTGAGGTTTGCGCTGATTTTACCTCTACAAAAAGCCAGTTTTTTTGATCTAGGTCAAAGGCTACAATATCTAGCTCATAGTGACCATGTTGCCAATTAGTTTCGACGATGTGATAGCCTTTTGCTTGCAAATAAAAGCCGGCTAAGGTTTCAGCTTGGTAGCCCAGGTCCCTCGTGCTCATAGGCCGCGAATAACACCATTAAACTTTTTGCTCAAGTGATCAAATATTAGCTTTTGAACGGTATGCATGTCTTGATCGGTAAGCGTACGATCAGGTGCTTGTAGGGTAAACTTGAATGCCAATGCTTTCTTACCTTCCCCTAAAGTACTATCAGTATATTCATTTAAAAATGCTACTGAATCGATGAGTTCATGTTGTTTTACCAGACTCGCCAAGATAGTGCCCACCTCTGTATCTCTACTCACCACAACTGAAACATCAAAGAGCTTATTGGGAAATTTGATGATAGGTTTAAATACTCTTGATTTTTCGTTCATGTGAGCCATCAATACTTCAAAATCGAGCTCAGCGAAAGCTACTTTAGTAGTTACTTTATATTTACTTCTTATTCGACTAGAAAGCTCATACACGTGACCAATGATTTGATTACCAACCTGCAAAATCAAGCTTCGGCCCTTTTGCATATACAGTTCTCCTGCCGTAGGAACATAACTAGCACTGCGATAGGGTATGCCAATACTTTTCACTAAAGCTTCTACATATGACTTAACGGTGATAAATGGTGTTTGATCTAGACTGTCGGTATAAATAATACCAATCTTTGTTCTCTCGTCAGGTAATTTTTCAGCGGCAATTGGAAGATAAGTTTTTCCAATTTCAAAGATACCAATCTTATCAAATAACGTGCTATTTCGTACTAAACCATCAAGCATGCCAGGGAGCAGATGGGTACGTAAATGTGTATGCTCTTCAGATAATGAGTTTTTGAGTACAACGTGCTCATGATTGAATTCAAATCTCTCTAACTCTTTGTGACCATAAAGTGAATAATGGTACACCTCATTCAAGTGGCAAGAGTGTGCCAGGAAAAGCTTGATTTTGCGTTCTAGGTCCAACCAGGGCTGCTTTGGAGGTAATCCCAACGCTACCTGGGGAAGTGTTGGTTCAATCTTTTCGTAACCATAGAGGCGAGCGATCTCTTCAATAATATCGGCTTCACCTGAAATATCTTTAGTGGCACGATAGCTGGGGACCGTGATATCCAATTCGCTTTTAGCTTTAGATTTAACTTCAAACCCCAGGGCTTTCAGTGTTTTAGTAATGAACTCTTTGGTGGTTGGTGCCCCAATTCTGCTTGCGATACGTTCAATTGATCAGCTATTCCTGAGGTGAGTTCAAAGTCAGCATGTTGTTCTAGTAAATAAAAGAAACGGTTCAATGCTGTCTCAGTTAAATATGGATCCAAAGACTTTTCGTAGTGTTGTACTGCATCAGTTCGCAAACCTAATTTTTGGGCGGTAACGCGGATAGACGTAGGATCAAAGTTAGCTGACTCCAGAATAATTTCCTTAGTATCTGTAGTCACAGCAGATGCTAGGCCCCCCATGACACCAGCTATAGCTAATACCTTTACTTCGTCAGCAATAACTAGCATTCCTTCGTGTAATGTACGCTCTACTTTATCTAAAGTGACTAATTTTTCGTTAGCTTTTGCTTTGCGAACTACAATATCGCCACTCACTTTCTGAGCATCAAATACATGAAGAGGTTGTCCCAATTCATGCATGATGTAATTGGTAAGATCAACTAGTAAGCCATGAGAATTATGACCAATACTACTAAGAGCGCTCGCTACACCACGATCATTATTGACTTTGTGTAAACTAAAGCGAGCTGCCATGTAGCGGGGACAAAGCTTTGATTCTTCAACTTTGACGCCTAATGGCTTATTTTTACTCTTCAGTACTGCAACTTTTAGTGCTAGTAATGGGCGATCCCAAATGACAGCACATTCACGTGCAATACCGTAGTGGCCCCAAAGATCAGGTCTGTTTGTGAGTGATTTATTATCAATTTCGATAACAGTATCATTGCGTTCTAGTGCTACTGCTAATGGTGTACCAATTGGGCATGATAAATCTCCCATGTCAGCAACACCGTCTACTTTGTTGGGTAAACCAACTTCATCTGCTCCACAAATCATCCCTGTACTTTTGACGCCGCGTAGTTCAGCTTCTTTTAATTCAATTAAGTCCCCTTCACCATGCCAACGGACTTTGCTACCAGGAAGGGCAACAATTACTCGCATCCCCTCTTTAATATTGTTGGCACCACAAACGATTTGAACCGTGCTAGTACCAATATCAGTTTGAGTTACGCGTAATTTATCAGCATTAGGGTGCGGTGCAATGCTTTTGATTTCACCAATCACCATATGTTCAAATTGTTCAGCAGCACTTTCCATGCCATCAATTTCAGCGGTTCGGATATTGAAGAGCTGGGAAAATTCTTGATTGCTTATATCGCTGATATCGACAAATTGTTGGAGCCAGTTTCGAGAGATTTTCATAGAGCAAATTGAGATAGGAATCGGAGATCAGCACCTTGCATTAAACGAATGTCATCAATTTTATACTTCA
>CAZXKW010000075.1:4548-4900 GCA_964641565.1 uncultured Candidatus Peribacteria bacterium | reverse complement strand
CTCTCCCTTATGGTTCGCACAGGTGCTGAAAAAAATACTAGCCTACTTCGCAAAGCAAAGAAGTATGTAGCTCGCATCCAAAGCGTAATTAATTCTCCTAAAACCGTATGAGATTCAAAACTGGTGTCGTAATTGGCACAAAAATGGCAAAGACTGTTACTGTTCAAGTGGAAAGACTCAAGTCTCATCCTAAATACAAGAAACAGTATCGCGTAAACAACAAGTTTTACGCTCACAATGAAAATGAAAGTATCAAGGTTGGAGATACCGTAATTATTATGGAAACTCGCCCACTGAGTAAACTTAAGCGTTGGGTAGTAGTAACTGAAGCACAGAAAGCAGCCTTTACCAA
>CAZXKW010000075.1:1960-4538 GCA_964641565.1 uncultured Candidatus Peribacteria bacterium | reverse complement strand
AAAGAAGCTCATAAAGCTAATACCGCATCAGTTCATGCTCAAGAGATCAAGCCAAAAACATTTACCCTCGACTATAAGAAACGTGTTAAGAAAGCAAAACCAGCAGCAGAGGGAGATAAGAAGCCTGAAGCGGAAGCTCCAGCAAATAGTTAATTAATTAGCCATCCTGTTCTAATATACTTTTATGATTCAACAGCAAACTGTAGTAAATGTCGCAGACAATACCGGCGCTCGTCAGGTAATGTGTATCAAAGTGCTAGGCTCTACTAAGAGTCGTTATGCTCATCTAGGCAATGTGATCATTGCTGCAGTAAAAGATGCCTCTCCTACTGGAACTGTAAAGTCTCATGAGATCGTCAAGGCTGTAGTAGTGCGTACTAGAAAAGAATCTCGTCGTCCAGACGGTTCATATGTTCGCTTTGATGACAATGCAGTAGTTATTATCAATAACGATGGTGAGCCTCGCGGTACTCGTATTTTCGGACCAGTTGCACGTGAATTGCGTGATCATGGTTATATGAAAATCATCTCCCTCGCTCCCGAAGTTGTTTAATTTATCCCAAGCTTATGAAAATCAAGAAGAATGACCTAGTCATAGTCATCACTGGTAAAGATCGCAATAAAACTGGAAAAGTATTACAAGTACTACCAAAAGAAGAAAAGGTATTAGTAGAAGGTATCAATATGCTTACTAAGCATGTAAAAGCTCGTGAAGGAGTACCTGGTGGTATTCTCAAGAGCGAACGTCCAATCAACGCGTCTAATGTCATGTTGATCGATCCAGCTAGCAATAAGCCTACTCGCGTCGGTTACAAAATCGAAGCAGGTAAGAAAAAGGTTCGTTTTGCCAAGGTGAGTGGAGAGATTTTATCTTAATCAAGCATCAATCAATTGTATGAAATTCCGCCAACAATACTTTCAAAAAATCGTCCCAACCTTGCAAAAGGAATTGGCTATCAAAAATATCCTAGCATTACCTCGATTGGATAAAATCGTGATCAATGTCGGTATCGGTAGCATGGTGACTCAACAACAAGTCAAAGACTTCACTTCTGTAGAACGCAGCATTGCTGCTATTACTGGTCAGAGACCTGTAACAATCAAAGCTAAGAAGTCAGTGTCTAACTTCAAACTTCGTGAGAACACACCTAACGGTATGAAAGTAACGTTACGCGGTGAACGAATGTATGACTTTCTCAGTAAATTAATCAACATTGTATTCCCTCGTGTACGTGATTTCCGTGGAGTATCAGCTCATTCTTTTGATCAAGAGGGTAATTACTCTTTTGGTATTAAGGAAAATGGTTTATTCCCTGAAATCAAAGTTGAAGACGAAATCAAAAACTTTGGTCTAGAGATTACTTTAGTAGTAAAAAACAGCAGTCCAGAAAAAACTGCTCTTTTGTTACGCAGTTTTGGTTTCCCTTTCAAAGATAAGAATAATAACTAATCCTTATGGCACGCAGAGCTTTATTAGTCAAAGCGGCACGGACACAACGTCGAGTAGCAAATGCTCGCAAAGAAGGCCGTACAGCAAAAATGTGGGTGAGAGCCTACAATCGATGTAAAAATTGTGGTCGTGTAAAAAGTTATCTTCGTATGTTTGGCCTTTGTCGTATTTGTGTACGAGAGAGAGCTAATCGAGGAGAATTGGCAGGCGTGCGCAAATCATCATGGTAATCTAAATATATGCATAGCGATTTAATAGCAGATCTACTTACAAGAATCAGAAACGCCAGCCGAGCTGGACTATTCGAAGTCAATGCCCACTTCAGTGGTATTTGTCTCTCTATCAGTGAAATTCTCGCTGAAGAAGGATATGTGAAGTCAGTAAAGAAAACGAAAGACGATAAGAAATTTGATCAAATTACGATCAAGTTAGATAGCAGTAAAAGAGATATTGAGATCAAGCGTATCAGTAAGCCAGGCCAAAGAATCTACGTTAATAGCGAAAAGATTCCTCACGTACTCAATGGTTTGGGCATTGCTATCCTATCCACTTCAAAAGGGATTATGACTGGTAAGAAAGCTCAAGAACAAGGTGTTGGTGGAGAAGTGCTCTGTGAAATTTGGTAAAAGTTTTAATTCATCGCTATGTCTCGTATTGGAAAACTTCCGCTCAAAATCCCCGCTCAAGTCCAAGTGCAATTACAGAATACAACTGTAGTAGTTACTGGGCCTAAAGGAACTTTACAGTTTGTCGTTCCTGCTGGTGTCACTGTTGCAATTGCTGATGGTCAAGTGACTGTCACTCGCAATGATGATCAAGACCCAACTGCAGCTCGCCTTCATGGCACCGTACGCACATGCATCGGTAATATGATCAAAGGTGTAGTCGATGGGTATGAAGAAAAACTAGAAATCCAAGGTGTAGGTTATCGTGTTAGTCTAAAAGGTACTAGCCTCAACCTAAGCTTGGGCTACTCACATGCTATCGATTTTCCAGCTCCAACTGGTATTATTTTCACCGTGCCCAATGAAACTTCCATCGTGGTCACCGGGGTAGACAAAAATCTCGTTGGTCTTACTGCAGCGAAACTTCGTTCATTCAAGAAGCCTGAACCATATAAAGGTAAAG
>CAZXKW010000075.1:0-1950 GCA_964641565.1 uncultured Candidatus Peribacteria bacterium | reverse complement strand
CGGAGAATACGTCCCACGTAAAGAAGGTAAAAAAGCAGCTAAATAACATTGTATGAATTCTCGCCAATCTATTCGTCTCAAACGTCGTAATCGTATCAAGGCTAAAATCGCTCAATATAGCGATCGCCCTCGATTAGTTGTCTATCGCAGCTTGAACTATATTTATGGTCAACTCGTAGACTCTGATAAACAAGTCGTCCTTGTCAGTGGTAGCGACCTCGTTGAAAAAGTAAAAGGGTCAAAAGTAGAAAAAGCACATGCTATCGGTAAACTTTTAGGAGAAAAGATTCTTGCTCAAAAGATTACTGAGATTGCTTTCGATCGTAATGGTTATAAATATCATGGACGTATCAAGGCTCTAGCTACTGGTTTGCGCGATGCTGGCCTTCAATTTTAAATCACATTGTACTTTCTATGAAAAAGAATTCATCTAATCGTTCTCAAAAGCCTCGCAGCGAATTTGAAGAGCAAGTTATCCAAGTAGACCGCGTTACTCGTGTAGTATCTGGAGGTCGCCGTATGCGCTTCCGTGCTACTGTTATCGTTGGTAATCGCAAAGGGAAAGTAGGTATGGGTATGGGTAAGGCTGATGAAGTAGTTTCTGCTGTACGTAAGGCTGTAAACCAAGCAAAGAAAAATTTGATCTCAGTTAATATTTTCAAAGGCTCAGTTGCTCACCGTGTTCGTACTAAATTTAAGAGCTCAGTAGTAATGTTGCTTCCAGCTCCCACTGGTACTGGTGTCATTGCAGGAGGTTCTGTGCGTACTGTAGTAGAATTAGCTGGCATCAGTAATATTCTCAGTAAAGCACATGGTTCAAACAATAAAATCAATACCGCTCAGGCAGCATTAGCTGCACTTTCTGAATTGCGCGCAGTTGCTGAAGAAGCACCAGCATCAGAAGAAAAAGCTGCCGCTTAAGTTTTCTATTCCATTTTAATTTTGTTATATGTTACATACACTCGCTCCTGCTGCACATTCTCGCTACAAAAGTAAACGCCGTGGCCGCGGAGATTCTTCAGGT
Organism: uncultured Candidatus Peribacteria bacterium; assembly: GCA_964641565.1. Taxonomy (GTDB): domain Bacteria; phylum Patescibacteriota; class Gracilibacteria; order RBG-16-42-10; family RBG-16-42-10; genus JAGNZB01. The sequence goes on along the minus strand of CAZXKW010000075.1, from coordinate 926 downwards.
CGTGGTAGCTTTTCTGGTCGTGGTTGTAAAGGTCAAAATGCACGTGCTGGTACCAAGTTCCGTCAAGGTTTTGAAGGTAACCAGACTCCATTAGCTCAACGCTTACCTCAATTACGCGGTTTCAGAAATATCAACCGTATTAGTTACCAAGTAGTTAACCTACGTGATCTAGAGAAACTAGGCATGGCTACTGTGACTTTAAAAGATCTCAAAGATAAAGGATTCATTCACTCAGTTAATAAACCAGTTAAACTATTAGCCCAAGGTACTCTTTCTAAAAAAGTAACAGTTGAGGCTCATGCTGCTTCAAAAGAAGCTACTTCAATGGTAGAGAAAGCTGGTGGTAGTGTTACTATTTTGCAATAAACTTGTAATCACATGAGCGCTATTTTTGTTCACCTCAAACAAGTATTTCATAGCAAGACCATTAGAAACCGCATTCTATTTACTTTGTTTATAGTTGCGGTTTTTCGTTTACTAGCTCATATCCCAGTCCCTGGTGTCAATATTGATAGTATTCATAGTATTTTGGATAGCAATCAATTGTTAGGCACATTTAGTTTACTCACTGGCGGTGGCTTAGAACGTTTCTCATTGATGTTGATGGGTATTTCTCCTTATATCACAGCCTCAATTATTGTTCAGTTATTAGCAGTTATTGTACCTTCACTAGAAACACTATCTAAAGAAGGCGATGCTGGTAGAGAGAAGCTCAATCGCTATACTCGTTATCTTACAGTTCCTTTAGCTTTCTTGCAGGGTTACAGCATGATTCGTATCTTAGATATCAGCTTAGCTAGTACTCAAACACAAATCATCCCTGATACCTCTTGGGGCAATATGTTCTTCATTATGCTCTGTATTACCGCTGGTACTATGGTAGCAATGTGGCTTGGTGAATTGATTTCTGAGAAAGGAATTGGTAA
>CAZXKW010000074.1:0-4948 GCA_964641565.1 uncultured Candidatus Peribacteria bacterium | reverse complement strand
CTAAAGCTAAAGTAGGGGTAATTTGGGCTAGATGGTAATAAGACACGCGCAAACCATTCGGATACTCTACCGTGACGTATTTTCCAAGTACACTATCGTCATCTACCAAACGAACCACTTTTCCTAGTTGCACTGAACGAACCGTGGTTTTGGCGGGATCATTTTTTATACAATCAATCGTTTTATGAATAGGGAATGCAACCAACTTAGTCTGGCCATTATCTAATCGCACATTGCGAGTAATCACTTCATCGCTGAAAGGAATATCTCCTAATTTACAACTTGCAGGACTAAGATAACCTGCTTGATTTGCTTGATTAGCTATCTCGGGAGCCAGAGGTTGAGGCCTTACTAGCTGAGTATTAGCAATTACAGGAGTTAAAGTTTGCCCACTTTCATCTACCAGCACTACTTGCCCATCAATCATACCTACAGCACGAGCGGTGCTGACGGTGGGAGTATTAGCGTTACGAGTAGTCGTATTAGCCACGCCGCCAACCCCTAAGCTATGAACATTAAGATGATCACAGACTTGAGCAAAAGGGCCGATGTTTGCACCAAAGAAACTACTGATACTAGTGACATAACTGATCGGAATACCAAATGGAATAGAGTTGGCTGTGGTTTGACAGGTAATAAATATAAAACCTAACAATGTGATGCTAAAAGCAACGAACACACCAAAAATTAAGGTGAATGGTGAGAGTAAAATCATTATCAAAGCCAGCCATGATTTTTTCCAGCGGTTTTCTTTAGACAACCAGTACAAAAAGAGAACTATGTGCAAAATAAACAACAAAATACCAATACCGCTCACCACTTCCAACACTAAAAAGATAATATTGATTAATACTATCAAACTAACCGTGATGTTCTCTTGTGTTTTTTTACTAGCACCTAAACCACCAGCAATTGCTCCAGCTCTTCGAGCAGCAGCTTCTGCCACTTGCTTTTCTAAATTAGCTTTATTGGCTACATCAGCAGCGAGTGCTCCACTTTTTTTTGCATTAATACCGGGGCCTTCAGTTGCTTTACTGGTAGTAGCATCACCATTTTTTTCGTCTTTGATTTGACGCTCTGCCATTTTCTGCATCCCCTGTTGAGCTCTACTAGCCAGGCTCTTACTAGCACCTCCTTTAGTAACATTAGCATTGGTGGCTGAAGAATCACTTTGATTACTACGCTGAGTAGATTGGCCCGGCACATTCTGCCTGCCTGCCGATTGAGTAGTGGTAGTATTGGGGCGTAAAGGATTGCGACGACCTACAGCTGGCCTAGGCTGAGCTGACAATGGTGGGTTCTGTCTTTGTGCCGTTTGAGCTGGGCTCAGATTTTGATTTTTCTGAAGGGCTGCATCCCTATTCTCAAGAGCGGGAGCGGCTTTTGCAGAATTACTATCTTGAGCTGCAACATTAGCATCACCTTCTTGTTTTTTAGCTTGTTGATCAGATTCATTTGCCACGCCTTTATCAGGAGAATCGGCTGCTTCTTTTTTTACCCCTGAGGCATCATCCTTTTTTTGCTCTTTCCCATCTTCTTTTGACACAGCCGGTGATTTTTCAGCTTTGAGTCCTTGCCCCCCCCCACTTCCCTGCTCCAATGGCTCAACTTGAGCATTAGCATCTTGAGGTGTAGTAGTTGCAGATTGATTCACCTTAGATTCCCCTGCTGGCTGGGTTGATTGTTCTGATTGGGGCGATCTGGTTGGCTGAGTAACAGAAGAGCCTTGTTGACCAACTGATTGGTTATTTGTTGGTGCAGCCCCGCCCTGATCATTGGCAACTACATTGTCATTAGCTGCCACAGACGGACCAAGATTGGCCGCACTGCTTTGACCATTTTCAGTTATTTTAGTCGACTTTAATTGAGGACTACTTTGTTCAACATCAAAGTGTAGTGGAGTAGGACCGGTATCTTCTGGTTCAATTTTGCGAGCTGGATCTGCCATAACTCATTATTTAGCCTCAAAATTATCTGATTGAGAGCGTATTTGCAATACTTCCTCTGGGTTGGTAGTGATTACTCTATGCTCAGCAGCTGACGCAATAATTTGAATCGCTACATGCTTACGACCAGCGAAGAATATTCCTTCACCTTGTACTGAATTCAATAAGTAATATTGTTCCCCTTCAGTAAGATTAAAGATTTTAGCTAAGCCTGGGGCAGCTGACGGAGCTTGTTTCAGCAATAATTGCATTGCTGAGTTGGTAATAATGGATTTACCAAAATCACGGGAAATAAAGTCCTCTACATCTTGAGTAATAGTAGTAACACCTAAGTAATATTTACGAGCACGTTTGACCAAGCCATAGACGAACCGAGCGGCATCTTCATGCTGTACCATAGTCCAGGCCTCATCAATAACCAAAATACGACGCTTGAGCTTACTACGCACAATATTCCAAATGTAATTCAAAATAATGTACATGGCAGTAGGACGAAGTACCTCATCAAGATCACGAATACTGAATACTACCAAGCCATTTTTGAGATCGACATTGGTAGGACGATTAAAAATACCCGCAAAAATACCTGATGTATACTGCTTCAGACGTTGAGCAATATCTTCTCCCCCCTTGGTATCCTGCAAGACATCATGCAAGTCCTCCATAGTGGGCGCAGGAATTTTACCAGGGTTCACCGTATCCATAGTGATACCCTTGAGCGCATAAGTATCTAATAAAGCCTGATCAACCAAGCCTTCTTCACGTGGAGTCAGATCTCCAAGCATGAGCTTCATTAAGCCCTTGAGATTGATTATAGCTGTACGTAATAAATCGCCAGGTTGTTCTTCTTTTCCTTCATAAGGCAAAGGCAGGTCAAATGGATTAATACGTCGATCAGCATTCAATGAAACATCCAGGTAAGTACCACCCACCAGGTCACACAGTGCTTTATACTCATTTTCCGGATCGATGACTATCACATCAGTACCGAACATTAAACTACGTAAAATTTCCAATTTCACCGCATAGGATTTACCAGCACCAGAGGTAGCAAATACCACAGCATTGGCATTGGGCAGTGAAAAACGATCAAAAATAATCAGAGAATTATTGTGACGATTGATACCGTACAAAATACCTTGGTCTGATGTAAGTTCAGATGAAGTAAATGGGAATGAGCTTGAAAGCGGCTCAGTATTCATATTACGCACCACGTAGAGCTCATCAGTAGCATAAGGGACAGTAGAATTGAAACCTTGCTCAGTACGAGCTTGAATAGATTTGATCACTAATAATTTTCCACCCAAAATCGCTTCCAATTGCTTGCCGAGATTGGCTAATTGTTTCTCTGAAGTAGTGTAAATAGTGAAATACAAGCCAAATTGAAAGAATTTTTCGACACCAGTGGCAATTTTATCGCGCAGCTCTTCGGCATCATTCAGTGCAGCTTCAAGCGCCGGATCACGTGCCTGGCCTCGTTCTTGTTGAATGCGTACCGCAGACTCCATTTGTCCTACCTTGCTTTGCAAACTACGGAGAATATCGACCGATTGTACAGGATAAATAAACATCGATATATCCATAGTCGCTTCCAAATTGATCACAGGAGCCAGCCAGTTGGTATCTAAATAGCGAGGATAGGCATACACCACATAGGTACGCACATATACATCGTTGATTGTGAGCTTGTCATAATCAACCTTCATACTGGAAGGTGCAATTAAATCTTTTACTGAAGCCAAGCCTGCTTCATAGAGCTTTTGGGCCTCATTGAGACGCTTCTCTTCTTCAGATTTGCTCATATTAGCCTCTTCTTTACCTTTATCACGATTGAAGAGACTAAAACCATGCTTGAGAGCGGTACGGCTACCACGCTCCTGACTAGACATTTTGATTTGACTAGTAGTAGCCACAGTCTGTGCTGCCTCTACAGCAGCTACATCCTTAGCCTCAGCTTCCATCGCTGCTACTTTGGCCGCTTTCTTTTTGCCACCAAAGAGTCCACCCAATGCCCGGAAGGAATTGGTTACTTGGGACATGAAGCCTGATTTTGGAGGGGTTTTATTATTATTCATTTTCAGTTTGACCAGCTACTTTGGGCACATCATTCAGGTTCAGCTTAAGCAGATTCTCTACCTTTTGCCCCTGTGAAGTGACTGGATTGTACACTTCATAATAGAGCTGAATGAGTTCATGGGTATTGAGACGCTTGACATAGAGCCCAGCTGCCGACATAGCATTAATAATGCTAGAAACACGCTGATTGAGCGTTTTGCGGAGAGTAATGAATTCTTGCTGACGAACACGATAATCCAAGCCATTATCTGCTGGATTGAGTTGTTGCATGAAGCGTTGGAAGAAATTGCCACTTTTGACACGATCAGGCTCATGGGCAACCACAATATAAAAGTCTTTTTCCATAATATCTGAGTACTCTACGAAACTGGCCACGAAATCAATATAATCATATGTCTGCTGTTTGATACGAGCATCTTGTTGATTGTTAGCCATTTCAGTCATACGGCTCAGATAACCTTCAATATCCAAGCGCTTAGAACGAATCATGATTTGAATCGGAAAATCCAAAGCATTGAGAAAGTTCTGATAAGAATAAATAATTGAATTTTGTTCTTGTTCAGAAAGCAATTCAAAATTCACACTAGATACAGCCAGGACTGCACGGATACTACCATCTTTGAGTACTAGGGTATTATCCTTGATCTCAGCAATTTTGAGATGAGTTTGCGTACTGGCTTCGACATTTCCTTTTCTCTGATTAACTGGCATAACGGTTATTTATTGGAGGGTTTAGTCGGCTTTTGGAATGACTTGAGTACCAATTCATCATCCTCAGCATCATCGATATCAGCGAGCCCAGCATTGTCCAAAACATTAGTGAGTTGATGGAGGTCTTGGAATTTGACTGTCGGTATTTCTGAAGTTGGTCTTGCCACTTTCTTTTGCACCACCACTTTTTCTTGAATCACCTTTTCAGCCAAAGG
>CAZXKW010000073.1:2100-4980 GCA_964641565.1 uncultured Candidatus Peribacteria bacterium | reverse complement strand
AGCCTGGCAAATACCTACTTGCATTGGCGCCTGTACTAGAAGGGCTTACTTTTTTCCCCGGTGATCCATTGTTGGTAGAGGTAACTGTGGATAATGATTCCACTCTTACTGATCAGTACAAACAAGCTAGTGAAAAGCGATTGCTAATTGATATTAGTCAGCAGCTCATGCACCAACAAATTGGTGGTGATACTTTCAATAGCTTTGTGGTTTCAACAGGCAAATCTGGCCATGATACTCCTCGAGGGGATTATACTATCGCTTTCAAAAATGATGTTCGTTACTCTAGTGCCTATGGCCTCTATATGGACAATTGGATGGCTTTGAGTAGTACTCGATATGGATTCGTCGGCTATGGCATTCACAAGCTGCCTTATTGGAAAACTAAAAGTGGCCGTATCTATGAAGGAGCTGACCACTTAGGTAGAAAAGTGAGTCATGGCTGTGTTCGTTTGGGGTATGAAGAGTCAAAGATCATTTACGATTGGTCAGATACGGGCATGAAGGTGAAAGTAATGTAACATTTGCTATACTGGACATGACTTCATCATCTGTTTGTCATGTCCCTAGCTATCAATAAAAAAGCACGATTCGAGTATGAAATTCTAGAAACCTATCAGGCTGGTATTAAACTAACTGGTCCAGAGGTGAAATCAGTACGTGCCGGTCACATTCAGTTGTTAGGATCATATGTGCTAGTAAGAGGGACAAAAGTCTCATTGCTCAATGCGCATATTAGTCCTTATAAGCCTGCTTATCTCAACAATGCTGAACCAACTCGTAGTCGGGAATTACTGCTACGAAAAAGTGAAATAGAAAAAATTACGCAAAAAGTAGAAAGTGGTCTTACGTGTGTACCACTTTCTATTTATATAAAGAACAATTTAGTAAAAGTAGAGATTGCTGTGGCGAAAGGTAAAAAGCTACATGACAAACGACGCACGATTAAAGAGCGTGAAGGGCAAAGGGAATCTCAACGGCTTCTTAAAAATAGATTTTAATTTACTTACAGCTATGTCTGATCAACTGGGACTAAAGAAGGGTATCGATTGTATTGGGGTTTGTGTGGTCTACTACTGCCACGATGGCAAAGGTAATTTGCTTTTTACTAAGAGAAGCCAATATGCTCGAGATGAACAGGGGACTTGGGATGTTGGTGGGGGAGCTGTCGAGCTCTTCGACACTATTGATGAAACTATTCGTAAAGAAATCAAAGAAGAATTTATGACTGATGTTATCAGTTATGAATTTCTTAATTATCGAGATGTCCATCGTCAATTAGCTAATGGTCAAAAAACTCATTGGTTGGCATTAGACTTTATTGTAGAGATTGATCCCAGTCAGGCACAGATTGGTGAACCACATAAATTTGATGAAATGCGCTGGGTCACCTTAGACAATTTGCCTCAGCCATTACATTCTCAACTGATGATTAGTATTGAGCAAAATAAACCAAAGTTATTATCTATCTTAAAAAGATAATCAGTATTTATGAGCACTATTTGCTGGAGTGATTTTGAAAAAGTAGGGCTTAAAGTGGGGACTATTATTCGAGCAGAGGATTTCCCTGAAGCTCGTAAGCCAGCTTATAAGTTATTTATTGATTTTGGTGATGGAAATGTAAAACAATCCAGTGCTCAGGTTACTAAGCTTTATACCAAAGAAGCATTGGTGGGGACTCAAGTGATCTGTGTGACTCATTTTGAACCAAAACAAATTGGGCCCTTCTTATCTGAGGTATTAGTTACTGGGTTTGTTTTAGCTGATGGTGAAGTTGTATTAGCTAGACCTGAACGACATGTCCCTAATGGAACGCTTTTAGCTTAAAAGCTAACGGCTTTTCTATTGGTTTTAATCTCACTGTGAGATTTTTTGAGTGCTAACATTTTCTCTTTTGCTCTCTTGGATCGTTTTTGTTTTTGCTTTTTGAGTTTAAATATTTTTTGGGCCTGAAGGGAGGCTTTGCCTCTTACACGTTCATCAATCTTTTGAATCAATAATTTGTATGCTGAGAGCCTATTTTTGCTTTGTTCACGGTGTTTTTGACAGCGAACTTCAATGCCAGTTGGTAAATGTTTCAGTAAAACCGTACTGGAAGTTTTGTTAATCTTCTGGCCTCCTTTACCACCGCCACGGATAAATTGTTCCTCGATATCATGAGGAGAAACTCGGAGAGTTTCCGCTAAGGTCTGATATTGTTGGGGCAAAATGATAGGAAAATGCATTGCTATATTGAATTGCTAGCTTCAGTCTAGCGCTTAATCAAAAGTTGTAATAGGTGCTGAAGTACAGATGCTAGGGTAGAAAAATTTAAGATGTAATACTATCGATAAATTTTTTTAATCCAGCTAAGTTGATAAATGTATGGCTGATTATACCAAGATTATTTGCCGCATCAGTATTTTCGTGGGAGTCATCAATAAAACCACATTCAGCTGCTGAAAGATGCAGAGTGCTAAGTACCCATTGGAATATTTCTTTATCTGGTTTTTTAAGACCGATCTCACTAGAAAAAAAGATATGCTTAAAAAAAGCTAAATCTTCATTTTTTCTTAGATGTTGAGTGCGATCATTCACTTGATTAGAAAGTAGAACTAACGAAAAATATTTACTTAGATTTTTAGCATAGGCTAACAATCTTTTCTTGTGTGCTATTTGATGCGGATCTTCTTGGTTATAGATATCTATACATTCCTGATCACTCTCTGAAAAGTGAAATTGTGCGCGTTGATCACTCCACAGAGTATCTGAGTGTGGAAGTGTGTAATATGGAATTTCAATCTTTTCTAAAAGTGATTCGTCAGGACATAGTCTACGAATTTGACGATACTCATCAGTAGTAAATACCCCATCAAAATCGAAAATAAGAGTAGTAATTGT
>CAZXKW010000073.1:0-2090 GCA_964641565.1 uncultured Candidatus Peribacteria bacterium | reverse complement strand
TGAAATTTTCTTATATCAGCATATAGTGATAAAAAATCGATTCAAGTGAAGTGGGCACTATTTCTAAAATGGTGATTTGAGATTTTAACTATTAACTGTGATTTCTGCCATGATTCATTTGGAAGACTTTCTATATTGGACGAAATTCGGTATACTGTAATGAAGGTAAAAGTTCCTAAAATAAAAACATATGCCAAAAACAAAGAAGGCGCAGCGTACCAGTAAAGTGTCTGTTGCTAAAAAAACATCTCCGGTTTCTCAGCTTCCAGGAAGCTTGATTATCGTGGAGGGAATTGATGGGTCAGGTAAAAGTACACAGCTTTTAATTTTGAAGAGTCTATTAGAGGCTAATGGGTTTGCGGTAGATCTGTCTGAGTGGAACTCTTCTTTGGCCGTGAAACCTCTTAATAAGAAGATTAAAGCGCAACGAGATCCCAGTAAATTGGTGCATCCTCGTACCTTTCATATGACCCATGCTGCAGATATGGCTGATCGCTATGTGAAGTTGATTCGTGGTAGCTTACGAGCTGGTAAGATCGTTCTCTGTGATCGGTATATGTATACTGATATTGCTCGTAGTGTTGCCCGAGGTGTGGATGAAGAATATATCAGAAAAGTGTATCAGTTTTTGCCTAAACCAGATTTGGCCTACTACTTCCGTGTACCAACTGACGTAGCTGTACAGCGTGCTACAGGTCGTGCTGATTTGAAATTTTATGAGGCTGGTATGGATTTGGCATTGTCACCCAATATTTTAGAAAATTTCCGTCTCTTCCAGTCAAAAGTAATTGCTAATTATGAACGTTTGGCAAAAAAAGATGGTTTGGTAGTAATTGATGGTACCAAGGCCGTCTATGCTACTACTCCGGAAGTAAAAGATGCCTTAAGAACATTCATCAAGCGCAAATACTCAGTATCAATGATGTAATTCTATGAAAACTTCTAAAACCAAAACTATGTCTACTAAAACTAATAAATTGAAAGGGACTTTAATCGTATTCGAAGGTATCGATGGTTCTGGGAAAAGTACTCAGATCAAAAAGATTAAAAAATACATTAAAAAACAATTTGATCGAGATGTAGTGACATCAAGCTGGAAAAGCGCGCCAATTGTTAGTGATTATTTGCGTGATTTAGATAAGCTTGATGAGCAGCCATCGCCTTTAGCACTTAGCTTAATTGTTGCAGCTGATCTCAATGAACGTGTACAAAAGGAAATTGTACCAGCTCTAGAGCGTGGAAAAGTAGTGATCTGTGATCGCTATACCTACACAGGCTTGGTTCGCGATAAAGTAGTGAATAATATTGATACTGCTTGGTTAGAAGGTATTTACAGCTTCGCACCAAAACCAGATATGGTTTTTTACTTCCAAGTAAATGATGCTACTTCAGTAGAGCGTGTTGACCAACGTATGCAAGAAGGGCTAGCTCGCTTGGTTAAAAAACTGCGTAAAAAACATGGAAAAATTTCTGAAAAGAAAATTAGTAAATTGATCGATAAATTAAAAGGGTCAATGACTAATGGTTCTACTGCAGGGTCTATGGTTGATACCATTCAAGCATTACGTAAGGGGGAGCGGATTTATCAAGTAAATGGTGACCCATTAACTGAAGAAATTGCTCAGCAACAACGTATGGAGTTGGTAAATCACTTGATTGCTGAATATAATACTATTGCTAAGAAACAGCACTTTATTGAGGTGGATGCAATGAAACCAATCAGTGATGTGTCATGGCAAATCGAACAATCTCTACAAAGTTTACTAAGTAAAAAGGCATAAATACTTTTACTACTTTTAAATGCCTCTAGTCTTGGTTTCAAGGCTAGGGGTTTTTTGTTAGGGGGGGCATTTCAATTTCCGGCATGGGGTATCAGACTTTGTAATTTATTTGTTCCTACCTATCAGCAATTTCATTCTCTAATTGGTGCAGGTCCCAGATGATTCGGGCTAGCTTTGATTCTGCATTCTAAATTCTAAACTCTGCATTAAAAATTCGCCATTCGCACTTCGCAATTCTCAATTTTGTCTTAACAAAAAAAGCCCCCTCCCTATTGCTAGAGAAGAGGCTTGATTGTTTATTGCGACGTT
>CAZXKW010000072.1:0-5072 GCA_964641565.1 uncultured Candidatus Peribacteria bacterium | reverse complement strand
TATTTTTAACTCTGTCTCTTTGCACTGCCACGAGGTCAACCAACACTGTAGCTCTTAAAGCTTTCTCTCTTTCCTCATTCTCTTTAAGTTTTTGAATATGATCTAAATTGAGCTTAACTCTTAACAAGTGACCCTCTGCATCAATACCTCTAATAACACCTCCATTCTCATAGTGGATCTGGTAGAATTCAGGAATTTTATGCAGCTCTTTGCCACTTTTTTCATCAATTATCACCAAACCATTATCAGCTTCAGCAACAAATATACCTGCCTCAGGAATATGCTTCAATGATAGAAGAATTTCGTATTTTTTATCAAAAAGAATTGGGGCACAAATTGTAACATTAACAGTATTATAACCCTTTTGCGTTTGAATATGAGCAATTTTAACTGGATGTTGTGTACAATAATAAATCGACCCATCCTCACACGATACGACATTTTCATACGTACCTTCGGTAGTTGTATCAGACCAGATCTTATTATAAGAATATTCACTATCAGTAATCATAATAGTCTTGCCTCCTAGACAAACCTTCACACCACCAACATATTGTCTCGCTTCTGTCCCCTTACTGTATATGCTACGAGCTAAAATCGCCTTTTCTTCGTTATCCCATCTTGACCAATTACTAGGGGTAAGTGTTCCTTCAGCATGATTGAAAGAAACTTCTTTTACCGAATTCAAGTCAGCACGCACTCTCAGCAACCTTGAGTCAACCTCTAATTTAGGCGATACCAAAGGTCCATCAATTAGCATAGATGCTTCTCTGTCACCATTTACATCATAAATTTCCAAAATAGCATCGTGTTCAGAAGGGCGTAGTAACACCGTCTTACCACCATATTGCCCAACAGGATATTTTCCCGTTGCTTGTTCAAGTGGACCTCCTGAAACAGTAGGTTTATTGACTGGAAATTTTGACCTACCCAAAACAGTTAAAAACACATCTGTCATTGGCCCCTCCCTAACTAAACTCCCACTATCTATACCATTACGTGGTGAATCTGACATAAAAAATAAGTGATCGTTTGATTATCTCATATTTTGGCCCAATTGGTAAGATATCAAAAACTCAGATACACATAATTTTGCCACTTCCTACCTAGGGTAGGGACAGTATCTGAACCAATGAATTTTTATATCGGATTTTTATCAACTAGTCTCTATCATTTATTTTTTCTTGGCTAACAACCAATCCGGAATTTCACTCAATTTCATCTCGCTCCAACTATCTACCTCAGCCTCGGTCACGTCATAATAGTGTTGATAAACAACCTCTACGCTACCGAAAAGAGCCTGCCCTTTTGGTAATCCCAATTTTTCCACCACTGCCCACAATATATCCTCACTAGCAGCTTCAATTTCTATATAAGACGGTATCCACGGCCAGGTATCAATTTCTATTTCCGTATCCCCCATTTTCCAACTCTCACGCTTAGTCTCTTGATACGTATATGAAGCAAAACCAGCTGCTTCTAAGAAGTGACAAGTAGCATCAAAGTCATTTACGACGACATTTACTTCTTGAGTCCCAGTAATGGTCCGATCTTGGAGCTGTTTATAACTCAGGGTAATTTTGCCTCCTTCATCCCGTACCCGAATCCAACCATTTTTCTTCAATAATTGCCGATCAGGGGTATCAAAATTACGACGACGCATCACTCGTTCTTCCTGGGCACATACAGCACCAGCTGCTTGTAAGCGCTCACGAAAATCAGCAGGAATTTCAATAAATTTAGCTTCAATCTCAGTCTTAATACTCATAGAAAAAATTATTCAATCGGGAACAATATAGCACGAAAAAAGTTGCCCCAAAGGGGTCCCTTTGGGAAGAGTCTTGGCAAACGAAGAGAGCTGATGAGATCACCAACCAATTCATCCTTCAACTACGCGCAGAATGACTCCAGTGAGCTACAATTCGCACTTCGCAATTCTCAATTCGCAATTCAAAGTAAAAATGGTTATTTTAATTCTGTTGTAATTTCATCTATGTCTAAAGCTGTCATTATCCCCCATCCTGAAAGGTTAGATGTGAGTAAGCTGACTATTCGTCGCGATGGACCTGCTCAATTTCATGTGTTAGCTGATTTTGACAATACACTTACTCACGCTTTTGTGAATGGTGAAAAAGCACCTTCAATTATCGGACAGCTCCGCAAAGGACGATACTTAACACCTGAATATCCCGATGCGGCTCAAGCCCTCTTTGATCATTATGCCCCCATTGAGCGAGATCATACGATGCCTTTGGATGTGCGAGTAGCCGAGATGCAGACATGGTGGGAAAAACATTTCGCCCTTTTGGAACAATCAGGATTCAATAAAGATGTGATTGATGATGTAGTCCTCCATAGTACCCTGCAATTCCGCGATCAAATAAAAGATTTTATTGATTTCTTAGAAGCTCATCAAATCCCGCTTATCATCATGTCGGCTGCACCTGGAGATATGCTGATTGCTCACCTAAAACATGAAGGCTTATTACGTCCGAATGTCCATGTCATTGCCAATCTTTATGAATTTGATGCTGCAGGAAATGCCGTAAAGATTAAAGAACCGATTATTCATTCCCTCAATAAGCACGAGGTCGTCATTCGCCACTTCCCCATTTTCAATGAAATCAAAGAACGTCCCAATATTCTTTTACTAGGTGATGGATTGGGAGATATTGGGATGGCTGAAGGCTTTGAGTACAAAGAAATTATTAAAGTAGGATTCCTCAATCAAGATGTGGAAAACAGCCTCCCCATTTACAGTGAAAACTTCGACATAGTCATTACCGATGACGGCAGCCTCGAGTTTGTGAATGAAATGCTGATAGAAATGATGGACTAGCCGGGAGGGAGTTGAAAGTGGAGAGTTGCCCCGAAGGGGTCCCTTCGGGAAGAGTCTTGCAAGCGGAGAATAACCAATCAATTCATCCTGAGCGTAAAGAAGTGGAGTCGAAGGATCTGGCCGACATACAGTTTGTTGAATTGTGAAGCCTGAAGCCCATGCCTGAGGCCTGAATTTAGATTTGCAAATTTAAGTTCACAAGTATGTTTATACATTTTTACCCATGACCTTTTCATTTGTAGGCTAATGAACAACATTGACCTAAAAAAGAATAAATGTCATTATACTATATAACCATTAAAAATGGCTGTAGATAAGAAACATAAAGGTACGGAACCAATCGGCACTCCTAAGGGAAGCGTCAGAGCTCAATCATTAGATCTTTTAGGCACACCAAAAAGCAGCGATCGCATGCGAGCATTAGCTTTTACTGGACGCCTGCGGAGATGGATTGCAGCGGGTATGGTAGGTGCAGCTTTGGCACAGCCTGCCTTAGAAGGATGCAGTAATACCAATGCCAGACCAGATACTCCTGATGCTGGTCAATTACTTGAAATCGATGATCCAGCACCTGATGAAGATGCCGCTGTTCATCGTGCTCCAGATAATAGTGTTGATGAAGAAGTAAATATTTTGGACTTGGATCCCGAAACAGGGATGGGATTAACCATTCGTAATATTGCGAATGCTCTGCGTATTACTCCAACACCAGGAAATATTCCTGTGGTCTTTTTCAATACTACCAATGGATGGAAACAGTGTGGACAAATAAATATGCCAGAAAACCGAGCACGAGAGCGTAATCAAGAATGGTGGAATGATGCTCGTAGTCAGCTTAATACCGAACAATGTGGCACTGTTGAGCGAGAATTACCTTTAGGTATGCCATGGCGAGCTGAACACATGTTCCCTCGCATTCTTCGAAGTGCACGCCAACCAATCAATAGAACTGAGCATGTAAATAGAAGAACCCAAATTCGCAGAGCGTTTCTTGAGGCTGCCAGACATACTGGTTTATATAGATACCTGAACCAATACTCTCCAGATTTAGCTGAACAATTTGTCAATTTAGTTTGTGACGGTATACCAGCATTAGAAACTCAATATGGAGCTGATATTAAGCCAAGACCAACGGGAGCTGACGGAATATGGCAAATCGAAATACCTACATTAAATGATGCTCGTACTCATAATCGTTCAGCTTGGCATGAAGTATTTGGGAATAGAAATCCTAGTATCCATAATGTAGCTGACGCTTCACGCATTGCCGCGTTTATTTTTGATGATATTTATCGCTATTATCGTCTCCAATGGCCAGAAAATCATCCAGTTTTCCAACATCCTGAAGCTTTATTGATACAACTACTGATAGCAGGATACAACCCAGGTCGAGGTGCAGCAGTGAGAATGTTCAATGAAATGATGACTGATCCTAGTGTTCAGGCTATCTTGACTAGTGGAGACGCTGATCGTATTCAAAATGAAGCTTATATAACCGCTGCTACTGGCTATTTCTTAAGACGAACAAACCCTAACTATGGAACAGCATCAGTAGGTTATGTCCCTAAGGTATTTGCTTATCACGCTCTATTTCAACGTGACGTACCTGGGGAAGATAATGAAATAGCTGACATTCATGAGAGTCAATCTCTTACCAATGCTCGAGCCCAGTCTAGAGAAAACATGCAACGATTACGTCAACGTCACAATCGCTCAGTTGCTACTCTAAATGACAGTAGCTTTAATCTCGACAATGTACAGATTCCTCGTAATGGAGCTGATTGGGCATTTGTTACTAGTGACTCATCTCAAAATAATGCAGTTGTCTATCCATGGGTAGTGCGGCATGACTCATTCGCTCAACGATACCAGAATGGTCTCCCTACTGATACAGCATTAGCAGCAGTCATTGCGCGCGAGGTAGCCAATGGTAGATTAGTTAGAGAAAATACTACCATACACCCAGAGATTGTATTCGATAGCAGTAATATTCCTCAATCCTGGAGACGAGTGATGAGAGCTGATCATGTAAGCACTTATCATCGACTTATCGAAGAGATTAATGCACGCATGTATGCGAATGGACTGCCAAGCGATGTGATGGTACTACCTATTATCACCAGTACCATGCGAAATACTGGCGCACAAAGAAGACTACGAGGACATAGCAACAGAAGCGCTCATCCAATGGGGGCTGCTATTGATGCAAGCTGTAGACAATAAGCGGTTATCC
>CAZXKW010000071.1:0-5073 GCA_964641565.1 uncultured Candidatus Peribacteria bacterium | reverse complement strand
TCAAATTCACGCTTACGGAAAATAAACTGTCTCGCCGTGATTTCATTACGAAATGCTTTACCAATTTGAGCAATACCAAAAGGAATCCGTACCCGAGCACTATCTAGTACATTTTTATAATTTACATAAATTCCCTGACATGTTTCACCCCGTAAATAGGTAGGTTCTTTGGTCCAATCACCAGTGAAGTTGCCCAGGTTACTTTGTACTAATAGATTAAAACTTTTTACATCAGTGAAAGTGCTCTTGCCACATTTGGGGCATTTAATTTTTGCCATGTTTGCCTTGAAGAGTTCATTGATTTGCTCTTCACTCATTTTCTCATCAGCAGCAACATCGATTTCTTCTAATAAATGATCAACACGAGAACGTGTATGGCAGTTTTTACATTCAGCTAATGGATCAGAAAATCCTTTTACGTGACCACTCGACTCCCAGATTTTCGGATGCATGAAAATACTAGAGTCTAACCCGACAATGTCATCGCGCATTTGCACCATACTTTTACACCACCATGCTTTGATAGCCTTCGCTAACTCCACACAATAAGGACCGTAGTCATATACTGCAGCGAAGCCACCGTAGATTTCAGATGAAGGGAAAACAAAGCCTCTGCGTTTACACAGAGATACAATATCATCGAGTGAGGGAGTCATAAATTATGATTGAAAATCATTCCGAGTGTACTAGAAAGAGCTATTCCAGGCAAAATAATTTTTTGATGTTATTGATCTGTGTTTTTTGTGTTTTGAACATTTTGATGATTTTTGCTTGCGGTCAAATTTTGTTAATGTGCAAAACTTACTCTAAGTTTGATTGATATAAAAAAGCAGTACTTCTTGGTAAAATACTGCTTCGATAAACAATAAATTTAAGTAACTTTAGTTTTTCTCTTCTTTATTACGATTGCGGAAATCTAACAAAGCGTTTTGGAATACTCCTAAAAATTGTTCCGCAGTGACATGGCTCATGTTTACACGAGCTTGTACCTTGATAGTAGTTGGATTTACTCCAGGTAAAATGAAGCCAAAGTCAATCAACACATCATTTTCTTTGACGCTTACTGAAGCGGCATTGGCATAAACACCAGCTTGTTGTTCATCTTTGATTTGGACATTGATGACATTCTGGTTTTGATTCTGTGATTGAGCGTTTTGGTCAGCCATAATCTTAGAGTTAAAAACTAAATTATTCTTCTTTCTTAGCTTCAGTTGCAGCTTCTCCAGTTGCAGCAGCTCCTTCAGCAGCAGGTGTGCCATCTTCACCGACTACACCGGCAGCTGGTACTGGGGTAGTATCAATCTTCATTTCACGAGGAAGAATTGCTTGAGCAAGCATGGTATCACCTTCTTCCATGAGTTCTACATTAGCAGGCATGACCAAGTCAGAAGCCTTGAACATATCATCAACCTCAACAAGGCGACTCAAATCTACATCAAGTGCATGTGGCATATCTCCAGGGAGACAGCTTACTTCTACATCTTCTTTTCCATGAACAATGATTGCTGAAAGTGTGCGTACGGCTGGTGATTCACCAATAAAGTTGAGTGGTACCTTAGTAGTAAGTTTTTCGTTCATGCGTACTTTATAAAAGTCAGCATGACGAGGTGCATCGCTGGTAGGATCATAGTCTACATTGTAGATAATGGTCTTGACTACCTTGCCTTCTACTTCAAGATCGACAATAGTGTTGGTACCGGCTTCGCGATAAACACGATTGAATTCTTTAGCACTAATTTCAATATGATCTGTATTGCTACCGTGACCATAAACTACAGCAGGGATGATGCCCTGAGCTCTGAGGCGTTTAACATTCTTACCAAAAGTGGTGCGTGCCTTTGACGCGAGTGAAATTGTATTACCCATATTTTCTCAAAAATAAGCGATGGCATACTAATGTATGTGAAGATAAACTGCAAATTCTAGTTGAGAGTGGAGAGTTGAAAGTTGAGAGTTACTCTGATTTGGGTGTTATTTTGACCCTGAGTTTGTCGAAGGTGAAGGACCTTGTCGACACTACGTTTGGCAGAACTTTTAATTCATCCTGAGCAAAGCGTAGCGACGTCGAAGGATCCGGCCAACTCACCGCTTACCCAACAATGAACTTTTTCATTATCCACTGAAATATATTCTCTCCCACTAACTTTCGTAACCAAATCAGTGTTTTTGCATCTTTTCCTGCTTTGTATCGCAATCTATTATTTGTTGATGTTGCTGCTTGAAAAATTACTTTGGCAATATGTTCCGGACTACTACCAGTACCTACATCCATTTTACTTTCTGCTTTTTGATAAAGCTGTTTATATACAGGAATAGACTCCATATCAGTTATTTGGAGTGAACGGCTAAAAAAATCTGTATTGACTACACCTGGTTCTACAATTTTGACTTTAATATTGAGTGGTTGTAGTTCGAATTGTAATGATTCGCTTAAGCCTTCGACTGCCCATTTGGTTGCGTGGTAACTACTGTAAAAAGGGAATGTTAGTTTTCCCCCTACTGAGGAAATATTCACGATAGTGCCTTTGCCGTTCTGGCGAAAATGACTGATGATCTTCTGACTGAGAACCATAAGCCCTGTAATGTTGGTGGTAATTTGATTTTCTATTTGCGTTTGAGTGGCACATTCTAGCGCTCCGATTAAACCATACCCTGCATTGTTCACTAATACGTCTATATGACCATGTTCGGTGGTGATTTGGTCAACTAGTGAGTGAATAGTGCTCAATTGAGTAACATCTAAGGCTACGCAGTGAACATTAGCTAGTTGTTGCAGTTCTTTTTCTTGTTCAGGTTTACGCATGGTGGCAATTACTTTCCATCCTTGAGATTGAAAGAGTTTTGCTGTGGCTTTGCCTATACCACTTGAGCTGCCAGTAATGAGTACAGTTTTCATATTTAGTAGTTATTATGAAGAAATTTTTTTAAAATCGATATTATGCAACTTTTTTCGTAAGGTTTGGTAATTGGGAAATGCTTTGGCTACTAAGCGCCAGAAACGAATTGAGTGATTGAGCTCAGCCAGATGGCATAGCTCATGTACTACTAGATATTCTGCAAGTTCACTTGGTAGAGCGATAATACGGTAATTAAAATTGAGATTTTTTTGGGCAGAGCAACTCCCCCATTTGCTGTGAAGATCTTTGATCGTAATTCGTTTAAATGTATAAGGGTACAAAGATTGGTATTGTTCAATCAGGCTCATGACTAAGACTTTTGCTGCTCGTTTGGTATCTTCACTAAATGGCAACTCTGGTAAGATGTCTTTCTTTTGATGGTTGATTAACCTCTTACTCATCCATTTCTTTTGGCTCTGAAGAAATTCGTTTATTTGTTCAAGAGAAATACCAAAGGGAACGGTGATACTAAATTCAGCTGATTGATGCTGTAGTTTGATACTACGCCGGTATGCTTGCCGCTTCACTTTGATCATTAGCGTCTTTTCAGCAAGTGGAAAATGAATAGTTTCTATAGCTGAATTTCGGCCCATAATAAATGATGGTCAGAATCTAATTTGTCTTCTAGAATGGAAAATTTTTGGACACTGACATTTGCCGATACTAGCATATGGTCAATAATGGTATGAAAGAAGCCTGAGTTCCAGGTCGATGTCAGTCCCCCGCCCCGATTGAGATCACGCATATGAGGAATAGAGACTAAGAAATTTTTATAAGACCATGACCAGCTCGCTGTGTTAAAGTCCCCCATAATCAAACTCTGCCGGTCGGGAGTGTTATTTAAGTGTTTTGCTATTTGTTGCAAACTGAGATTTCTTTGCAGAAGGTCTTCTCGGCCTATAGGAGCATATGGATGAGTAATGATTGTATTGAGTAATTTGTTTTGAACGGTAATATCTGCTCGCAATATTGGGGTTTTGGCAATAAAATTGGCTTCAATGTTGCTGAGGGGATAACGACTAAAAATTGCTACCTCAGAGCCAATGTCACTTTGACACTGACAGGTCGTAAAGTAAGTGTTCTGTAGTGGTAACTGTAATTTGAGTTTGTTGTAGTCATCTTGGCTAATTTCAGCTACTCCCAATACATCCAACTGCAATAATCGGACTTGATCGCTCAGGGCTTGAATATTGTCGTTCCAGTAAGCTTTGTTGAAGAATCCTACTTTCAAGCTAATAGTGGTGTCTTTAGGGTTGATATCTTTATTCCATGTAGCACTATAGAGAAATTGTGGGGCAGCATAGTCCCAAATACCAGCTAAGTTGAAGCCCCAACCTACTGTGCTTATCAGTAAAAAGAATCCCGCTAGTATTCTCACCTGACTCGTTTTTTTGAAGTAAATTAGGCTCCAAATAAAGGCAATGATTAAAGTTACTGTTTGAATAATAGTTCCTAATGGTAAAAAACTAATGATCATTTCTAGTAGCAAAATACTTGCTGTGAAATGACTGATGAATAAGAAAAATGACCCGATAGTAAGCAGGCTTAAATACCCATAATAGAGATACGGATTGAGAGCCGATTGATAAACTTTTTTTCCAATACTAATAATTTTTTTCATAACCAAGCTTAAGCGTCTCTATCCTAAGAACAGCAAGCAAATTTGTCTAACTTAAATTCTTACTTGAAGCACATTACCTTATTTTAGTACCAGGCATTAGGCTTCTTACTATGCAATTTAGAATTCAGATTTTAGATTCTATAATCTAGAACTGACCTAATCACTCAATTCAGGCCTCGAGCTTCAGGCATCAGGCCTCTTAATTTATCCCCTCTCATCAAAAAAAGAAGCCCGTAGTTGTCTACAAAGGCTTCTTTTAACGACTTGTGATTGTTCTTACAAACTACCGCATCTTGGTTTGTCTATACTCCATGATGGTGATGTTAGGGCATTTGGGGTCAAGACATTGAGCCATGCTGTGTAGCGAGCTCCATCAGGACCGGATGGGATGCTCCAAATGTATTCAGGTAAGATAATAGGATTGGTGGAACTGCTGGTCACATCCACAGTGAATGTTGGTGAGGTTGCTCCAGTATTGAAGAGCCAATTATAAGCAATTCTTCCTCCACTTGGTGGTGTTGCTAGTGTCAGTCGGCCACCGAGAGTGAAATTGTT
>CAZXKW010000070.1:0-5191 GCA_964641565.1 uncultured Candidatus Peribacteria bacterium | reverse complement strand
CTAGAATCCGGTTTTTTTAAGAGGTGGTAAAAATGCCAAATGATTTCTCTTTTGCCTGGAGCTAAAGTTGCTAATGTAGTCAGCACTTGGAGTTCCGTTTTTTTGTCTTTAATGCCAGCAGTTATTGTCTCTACTACTTTTTCTGCTAGCGTTCTATATTCGGGGGCAAGCATGTAAACTGTATCAGGTGTGAGTCTAGTCAATGCTAAAGGGTATATATATTTGATAGCTCTGAGCTCTTCAGTTTTTTTTCGCAAAGCATATTGAAATGCATCTTTGAGCTTGATGCTGGTGTAAGCAGGTAGGCATTGCATTCCAATTTCCAATGCTTCTAGTGCGTCACATTCAGTACTGCGTTCATGTCGAATGACCTGATAGGCAATAGCTTCAATTGTTTGGGCATGTTGAGCTACTAGCTCATTCACTTTTTCATCTTTACCCGGTTTTTGTGGCGCTCTCTCGTGATACACTTGATCCCAAAAAAATCTTCTTTGTGCACGTGTAACAGTTTTAGCCTCATGAGCTACATATTGATAAGCAAGCAGGGGCTTTTGCTGCATAACTTTTGCTAAAGCAGTTGCGCGTGCTAATAAAATTTCGTCTTCGGCATTTAAATCGAGTATTGTTGGTTCTTCTTTTATGCTCTTGATAAGTACGTCAGCTGGAATTGGAGGTGTGATCGCTCTGTAGAACACCCAATCACCATCAATCTTTGGGAGAGAGTCTGTATCTTTTTTAGTATCGTTACCTGCATCCCTGTCACTTTCAATAGGATAGCCTGCCGCCGTTAATAAGTCATTCCTGTCATATTCGCCACTGTTATCGGGTAACCCCATTTCAAAGACATCATCTCTATCATCTTCAATGTCGATTTCATCAAGAGTATCATCTATTTCTCTGCGCGTGGCATTGCGCAACATAATTCCTGATGTTGTTGCGGCTCGGTCTTCGGGCAATTCTACATCTTCATGAGCTATAGCTGGAGCAGTGTTAGTTTGAGCTGGTATCGGTGAAACAATAGCTGCTATGTGTGATCTCAGAGCAGTTGCAGTGGCTGCAGGTGCTGCTGGTGGGACAATGGTGAGACGACCTAGTGCATTACGCATAAAAATATTAAAGTTACATAAAATATGACTACAAAAAGTATGACCGACTTGGGTTACAATTAAAGCTTAATTAGACTTCAGTGTGGAGGATA
This sequence comes from uncultured Candidatus Peribacteria bacterium, assembly GCA_964641565.1. Taxonomy (GTDB): domain Bacteria; phylum Patescibacteriota; class Gracilibacteria; order RBG-16-42-10; family RBG-16-42-10; genus JAGNZB01. Next base: position 3,993 of record CAZXKW010000070.1, on the reverse strand, counting down.
TGTCTAGGATTAAACTAGACAAAAAACCAATATCTAAGCCAAAACTATTTTAGTTATTTACTACTTTGAGAGTATGCAGTTGAAAGTAGACAATTTCGGTTTTGGTGGTGGCATGGCAATTAAAGAAATCACTCATGCCAGTATTGATTTGTTCAATGTCAATGATGACTTTATCGTCGTTTTTGCCTAAGAAACAAATGCTAAAGAGAAGCGGGACTTTTTCTTCTTTAGCCACAAGGCTCCAATCATTAATTCCAGTTTGGGGATAGGCTCGAAGGAGATGGTGAAAAGCCACCTGGGTGATGCGATCATAGCAAGAGCGTCCGGCAAATCGATCTACATATATAGTATTTAGTTTTTCAGCAGCTGTGATTGATTTCAAAGCTTCAGTATCTACTTGTCGGTAATAGTTACCTGCAGGTAATGAAACGACATTGGCTGCAAAACGGTCGCCACCTAAGTGACTACATTGCCAAAGATTTTCAGTACTTTGTGATTGATCAAATAAGGCCTGTCCCCATTTACCGCAACAAGGATCATGTTGATCGTTGGTACAAATTAAATAAATCGGATTGGGCGAAAGGTATTTTTGATAAGCTGATTTGTTATCTATGATGTCTTGCCAGTTCAGGTCACTAATATTGTCATAATTTGCTAATGGAATACGATACAATCTTTGATCATGTTCAAAAGCGACAGCAAAGAATAGCACAATTTCAGAGGAGTTATTCTGAGTGATTATTTGAATCCGACTATCTGCAAATAGAGAAAAAATTGTGGTGAGATGTTTTCGGTTCTGGTCACCAATGGCAATACTGGTTAAAGCATTTGCCCCCCAAGGTTTGGGATGACTAAGAGCTATCCATATTTGAGCAGGCGAGGCGCTACCTAACCATTGTTCCTGATTGTTACGAGAGTTTGTTGAGCATTCCATATTTTAGTGGAGAGTTGAGAGTTACTTTGATCAGAGATGATACGGAGATACTCTTTGTTTGCAAAGACTCTCAACTCTCCACTTTCAACTCTCAACTATGTTTAAGTTTACTTGTTGATTTTAAATGTTTGTTTTATTGCTCCGATTTCTTTGTTGGTAGCCACTACTTCATCAATGGTTTTACAATCTGGGACTCCGGCCATGACTGCATCACAGCTGCTACCTGACCAGTAGTAACCGTATTGGTTGTTTTTGCCCAAATAGGCAATTCCTTGGACATCAATGTTTGCAGGGTCAGTAGCAAGCTGATCTTGATTGTAGATCATAATTGTTACCTGTTTGCCACTATTAGCTTCAGCATCCTCTGGTGTAAAACGAAGTACTGCTTGGTAAAGTTTTTCTACATTCTTGTTGGCAGTACTCGTGATGTCAGTTTCTTTAATCTTCTGCCAGCTCTTAGGGAAATCTATTGAAAATCCGTAACCTGGATTTACATAACGAATAATATTTTCCGCTTCACTTGCTACTTTGGCATTAGCTAGTTCAATTGCAACCGAATTGTACATGGTTTGCAAGGATTGTTTTTCAGCAGCTGTTGGGGCACGATTATATACCGCCTTGATCATACAGCCATGGATACCAGGGACAGTGGGCTCTTCGTATTTGCGTACCATCATTAAAGCCATCCAGCCATTGCCATCTTTGTTTTTGGTATCCAATACTGGTTTCCCATTAGCTCCCCATTCTAATATTGGCTGAGCAATCGAGAGTATCTTTTGGTATTGATTATTAGTGCCGGGAATATTTTGTTTGAGCTCCATCAGAGGATTACCAAAATCCCAACCTTCAAATCCAATCTCAGGAATAGGACAAGTAATAGAAACTGTTTCTTTGCCAGTACTAGTAAATTTCAATCCTTGATAGGCTTGTTCTTCATTTCCAGCAGTCCAGTTGCCGGGGTATTGGAAACTGACTTCATTCCAACGAAACTTTTTAGTTTGATCACTTACTACCAGCACATCAGTGGTTGGCATTGGGGTACTACTTGGTAGAACAGCAATAGAGGTGCTAGTTGTTGTCGCTGCAGGTGATGGTACTGTAGTACTGGGGGGGGGCGATAGAGTTGGCGTTGGTGAAAGTGTAGGAATGATGTTGTCAGGAGGTAGACAATGGCCTTGGTATGTCGGATTAGCACAAGTAATTGCTGGAGGTTGTTTATAATAGTTAATACCTATAATCACACCACTAATAATCAAAGCACTCAAAACAATAGAACCAGCCACCCAGGCAGTGTGACGAGCTGAATGATTTTCCATAAAGATTTAGTTGAAGACAAAAACAATGTAGCAAGTTCAACACTCTGTGCAAAGATCAGCTTAAAGTTGCCCCGACGGGGTCCCTTTGGGAAAAGTTTCATTCCAGTAAGCAAAGGGCTACAGCATCTTTGCTCTGAGCCATAATTCTGCATTCTGAATTCTGAACTCTGCATTAAAAATTCGCCATTCGCACTTCGCAATTCTCAATTCAGGATTTTTCTATCGTGTCAGCAACACCACGCCTCCAATGAGGAATAAAACCGCTATTATTTTGCTCCAGATTTTATGTTCATGAAAGTACAAGCTGCCTGTTACCAAAGTCCAAAATGCCTGTGCTGATCGATATGTTGCGCCAATAATTGAGGCTGGAGCGAACTCATATGCAAAGCCATCGAGTACAGAGCCAATGCCCATGCTGGTAGCTTGTAATAAAGCAAATGGTTTGGTGAATAGTTTGAAGAGGTTTTGTTTATGTATCACTCGAGCTGCGATCAGTGATGCTAATAAGATCGCTGATACATCGAGTACCTGAATGGTCTCTACACTTGCTACATGATCTATGCTGTATTTATACACGGCAGTAGATAGTACCACGGTAAGAGTATTGAGCATGAGCCACTTTGTGCTAGCTCGGTGCCAAACATTTTTTCTCATCAAGCTCATAATAGTGATCACAACTATCCCAATACCTAAAATCTGTATCGGTGAAATATCATATCCAGTGAGATAGTCTACTATTGTGAGCAGGGGCACGGTCAACATTCTAAACATACCCGTGAGGCTGCGTGGAGCTTGGAGGGTTGCCATGTTGCTAATAAAATTGGCACTAAGTGTCAAAACAATACCCAGTATTACTATTGGCCAATTAGAAACTGCAAAAGTCAAAGTTCCTCGATAGAGCCCTACTATTGTAAACAAAATTAAAGTAGCACAGCTATTAAGAAATATAGCCGCCCAAATATTTTCGCTATGTTTTGCATGTTCATATTTGGCTACACTGCAACCAATCTCCACAAAGAATGCTCCGATGATGGCTAGTACTATTCCAAACATGCAGAAAAGTTATCTAGTAATTATAACTTTTCTGCTTAAGATAAACAAGAACACCTTAATGAGTGCACAGATCAAAGAGCAAAGATCAGAGATCTTGTGAGATGTTTCTAAGTTAAAGGAACATCCTGACCTTGCCGAACGGGGGAGGCTGTCGCCTGGTCTGCTCAACGGAGTTTCAACTAGCAACCATATTATCGTCTGCGTCCGCGTCTATTAATTACTCTACGATTAATAGGGCTTCTTACCGGTGTGTGTATGCGTTGGCGATTATTGACTGGATGTCGACGTAATACAGGTCGTCGATTATTGATACCAGGACGGAACCTCGGTCTTCGCAATTGCATTCTTCTTCGTCCATTTTGTACATTGGGGCGTCTCAAATTAGTTGGACCAGATGGGCGAGTATTAGATTGAATATTTGGTCTCTGCGGTGGGACAACAGGATTTGGTCTCTCTCGGTCATGCTCAGATTCTGTTTCTGCATCGGTAGCTAGATTTCTTACTACCATATGAAAGTGTTTTGGTGGGCCATGGAAGCGCACAAAGATATCTCCTTGTTGTACGCCACCATCAGTATTGCGCCTTGGTCGAGCTAAATGAGCACTGGCTTGCACCAAAGCTCTAAAGAACATACTAATATTATTGTCAGTGACAAATCGCTCATAACTACCATTAGCACGTCTACGGATA
>CAZXKW010000069.1:2902-5218 GCA_964641565.1 uncultured Candidatus Peribacteria bacterium | reverse complement strand
ATTTCACCATAACCAGTCAAAATGGTTCTAGCCCAGAAAATGCACCGGCAATGCGCATTGAACAAGGCATTCTCACCCCTCAAGTAATCTATGACCAAGAAGATAGTACTGCGACTTATAAAATTACTGTTTACAATACTGGTGAATATGACTTCCAAGAGATTAACCTTGTAGACGTTTTACCTCAGGGCTTCAGCTTTGATCGCATTTTGAGCGGCAACTTTGTAGCTACGCCTCTCAATACCAATGGCAATATTATTGCCTTCCGTGCTGGATCACTGCTTCATGGTAACGAAGTAAGCACTACATTCAAAGTAAATATTTTAACTGGGACTAGTCACCCTCAAGTTACTCCTGGTGTTTACAGCAGCAGCACCATTGGCTATGGCACCTTTGCCCCTTCTGGATTAGGAGCAGGCCTATTTACCACCCCAACCACTAGCAACTACGAAGACAACCGTGAAGATGATGAAGATGTGACCATTACTCACGTAACCTTGCCAAGCACTCAAACCACTACGAATCCTACTACTCAATCAGGATCCACCCTTGCTCGCCCAGAACAAGACCCACTTACCTGTCTAAAAATTAATGGAGCAGGTCAACTGAGCTTATCTGATGTAAACAGTTTAATTGGGGAAAAACGCTTCATTGATTTTCTCAATACCACTACATACGTACAAAACACCGCAGTACGACTAGCTAAAGGCTATACAGACGGTAGCTTTGGTGTAAATAACACCCTTACCCGTTTTGAATTAACTAAAATGGCATTGGGAGCCAACTGTATCGATTACACGAATTCCCCTGTTCCAAACACTTTCTTCAGTGATGTGCCAAAAGATCAGTCTGAAGTTTCATTGGTAATCGGCAAAGCCCATGCTATTGGCATCATCAATGGCATCGGTGATCGATTCTTCCCCAACAACCCAGTGAGCTATGGAGAAATGGTAAAAATTCTCCTTGGTGGAGGCTACTACTTCAGAAGAGGTATCCCGGTAACTGCTCAAAGCAGCACACTCAATGGCATTACTGATGAAACATTCCGTCAGTTCGCAGAACATGCTGTCAAAATGAACTTGGTCACTATCGATGCAGACAAAATATTCCCTCAAAATGACCCAGTGATCAGACGTTATATGGCCCAAGCTGTCGCGAGATACGTGGTGTGGTTAAAGAATGTATCACCACTTTAGGGAAATTTTAAATCTAGAATCGTAATTGGAGGCCAGAAGCCCGATGCCTGATGCCTGAATTATTCAGGTTTCTTCGTTTGCAAAATGCTCAGCATCCGCCACCTCCACACCAACGCCTCTCTGACCTTTGCTCTTTGATCTCTGATCTAAAAAGCATTCTTCATTAAGACAAGTTAACTTAATCATCACAATCAAGTACTTATGCTATAGTGCTGCACGTAAACATTAACTACTCCTTACTTTATGTCTTTATCTAAGCGCTTTCTGGTCATTGCCAGCGCAGCGTTAGTACTTGTTAGTATGGCTCCTAGTGCCCAAGCAATCATCTTGCCTCCAGATTTGCCCCTCCTTGAAGTCCACTCAATAAAGAGCGTATTGTAAAAAACAGTGATTCTGGCAGCAGTTCTACTATTGCAGTAATGTTCAGTGGCGATATGGAGTTTACTGGCGCAGCGGAAGGGTCAGTACAAGTACGAAATCTTACTACAGGTGCATTAGTAGCTAGCACCGGCACAAGCATTCACAAAAATATGCTTTATTTTTCTTCTGATCAATTTACCCATCCTGGTACAGCTGGTCATAGATATGAAGCCAAGGTAATTGCTAGTCGAATCCGAAAAGCTGGAGGAACTCTTAGTCTTGCAAGCGATTATATTTGGCAATTCCAAATTGCAGATAGAGGGATTTCATTTTTTCCATTTGAATCAGAAAACATAGCTGCTGTCGCTATTGGCAAAGCCAGAATTGATACACCAGCCACCATTTCTTTTTTTGGCAGCAGTGATCAGACTGCAAAATATCGTATAACAATTACTAATCGTGGTAATTATACGCTAGACAGTATGGTAGTTAGAGACATTTTACCTCGTGGTTTTAGATTTGACACCCTCTCTATGGGCACCGGTGTAACTGTAAGTGGCACATCGAACCTTACATTCAATGTCGATGGTCCACTTCTACCTGATTCTAGTAAAATATTCGAATTCAAAGTTACCATTTCCGGTAGTAGTAGCGTGGTCCCAAATGGTACTTATGACAACAGTGCGATTGTTCGCGCAAACTTCACCCCAGTGGGACTTGGTGCAGGCGCATATGAAATAAACACAGTCAGTTCACCATT
>CAZXKW010000069.1:0-2892 GCA_964641565.1 uncultured Candidatus Peribacteria bacterium | reverse complement strand
GTAGAAAATGTTACTATCAACCACACTTTCCTCACACTGGACCCATCAATTACGCTTCCTACTTTCTTACCATCACTAGTGCCTACTATTAGTAGCACTCCATCACTAGCACCTACATCAACCACTCCAGCGAGTAGTTTTGGACATCCAAGTAGCGATCCGCTTACTTGTTTACAGCTGAATGGATCTACACCAATTAGTTTCTCAGACGTACCAGGATCTTTGCTTCAAGCACCATATGTCAACTTTTTGACTAGTACCGTGTTCGCTTCTGATCCTACTGTAAGACTTTCTCGTGGTTATTCTAATGGTACATTTGGTACGAATAATACACTTACCCGCTTTGAATTAACGAAGATGGCATTAGGAGCTAATTGCTCTAATTATATTAGTAGTCCAAGTCCTAATAGCTTCTTCAGTGATGTTCCCCGTGACAACTCTGAAATGTCATTAGTGATTGGAAAAGCATATGCTCAAGGTATTGTGAGCGGCGTAGGAGATCGTTTCTATCCTGATCGCCCAGTTAGCTATGGTGAAATGGTGAAAATTTTAGTGGGGGCTGGTGTTTACTTCGATCATGGCACCGCTTTGAGTCCTCTTTCTTCAACACTCACTGGTATTGGTGATGAGTCATTCAGACAGTTTGCTGAACACGCAGCCCGCATGAATTTAGTAAATCTCGGTAGTGGATCATCTTTCCCTCAAAATGATCAAGTGCAGAGACGTTTTATGGCTCAAGCAGTAGCAAGATATATTGCTTGGTTGAAGAATATTAGTTTAGTTTAAATCATGGTTACTTTGATTGATGGCAAAAAGTTAGCAGCAGAATTAAAAGCCCAATTACACCTAGTTACTCCTCAGGGAGGTCTAGGTGTAATTGTAGTTGGTAACGATCCTGCTTCTGCAATTTATATTGAACATAAACAGAAGCTTGCTCTTGAGCTTCATATTCCATTCAAGAAATTAACCATCAATGAAGACACAGATTTAGTATCAGCAAAAACTCAAATAAACCAATTTGTAAATGATCCGGAGCTGGCTGGTATCATTCTCCAACTTCCGCTTCCTCCTCAATTTCCAGTTGATGAATTACTCAACCTCATTCCAAGATCAAAAGATGTTGATGGATTATTGCCTGGAAGCCCATTTGTATCAGCTACAGCACGCGCCGTGATGCATGCAATTCAAAGTACAGGCCAAGAACTGACTGGGAAACATGCAGTATTAGTTGGTTATTCTCGATTGCTAGGAAAGGCCTTAGTAGATTTATTGATTGCAGCTAAATGCACAGTTAGCATCACCCATATTCACACTCAAGACTTAGTCACCATCACTCGCCAAGGAGATATTGTGGTGAGTGCTGTCGGCAAACCAGACTTAATTCGTGGAGACATGATTAAAGAAGGGTGTATTGCCATCGATGTCGGAATTACTCGTACAGAACAAGGAATAAAAGGTGATATCAATTTTGTTGAGGCATCAAAAAAAGCGGCCTATATCACACCAGTTCCAGGTGGTATTGGACCGCTAACCGTACTGTTTTTGATGGCTAATACCTTAGGTAAATAACCTAATTTGGCGCCATTAAATTCGTCAAAGTATTCGCAATATCAACGAGTAAGGCAGGATTCATCTTACCAGCACCAACAGACGACGCTTCAAGTGTTGAAGCTGCCCCTTCGACGTTACCATCAGAATCAACAGTGAATTCGTAACTAACACCTTTACCTAGCACGTTGACATGCATTTCACCATTTCCTTTATTCTCAATTACAGTTGGGCCTAGAGCTGATAAGCCAGTAACTTTTTTTCTAGCACCTACAGCAATGAGCAATTTATTCACGGCCAAAACACGCTCAACCATTTTATTGCGAGAATCACGCTCGGCATCAGCATTGAGCACTACATCCATATGAGAACGAGTTTCAGCTAGCACCGTTGCATGAGCATCAGCTAACTGGAGAGGAGCTAAAGCCGCACGTGCAAGGTCTCGAGTTTCCAATTTGCTTACAGCTTGCGGTGAAGGAACCATTACATCTTGACGGCGTGAATTGGGGGTATTCATGAATATTTTGATAATCATGACATTGTAGCACAACTAAATCGACCAGGTAAGAGCTTATTTACGTTCAGTCTTGAATTGAGATAGCCTAATCTCCCCTTTCAGCATATTTATACCAAAATACAGGAACTGTAAAAGTCTGATTATATAGCCACAACTATGAGCAATAAATGCCTTAGTTGAAAGCTTTTTAACCCAATACAAATTGACTATTATTTGTACAAAAATCAGGATCCCCAACCACCAATCCCCTAGCAATACTAAAAAAATACTAAGTGGCTCTAATAAATAAAATGTATATACAAGTAATCCATGTCCATACCCAACAATGTTTAATTTAATCCCATACCGATGAGCAGTAGAAAAATAAGAAAATACCCCTTTGAATATCGGGATCATTTGGCGAAAGAGATTGCGAGTATCTGGAGGCGGTTGTACCAAGGTATAAAAGGGCATTGTTTTCGCTTTGAGCTTTTTAAACTGCAGTAAATAATCAAGAGGGATATCGTCAATCGGCTCCGGGATGTGATCAATGTGTTTCCATAGTTGGGGATGAACTAGCATAGTTGCCCCCATGGGATAAGAATATTTCCAAGGCAACTGACTAGCCGCATACTCAAAAGCTAGCATCCGCTCAGTATGATGCAGTCCAGCGGACAATACCAGAAAGTTAGATTGCTTAGCAGGCTTAGCCTTAGGTAGAAATGAATAAATAACTGCCCCGGAGTTATCTTTAATATACTGTTCCGCTCTTACTAAATCTAAGAAAGAAATTCTAGCATCACAATCAAACATGCACACATAACTTTTTTGTTTTTTTTCAGCAATAA
>CAZXKW010000068.1:0-5226 GCA_964641565.1 uncultured Candidatus Peribacteria bacterium | reverse complement strand
GAGAGACGAAAAATCTCTTGTTGGCCCTTGAGGAGTTCTTTATTTAGCTCTTCGATCGCGAGATCGCGTAGCTCAGCAGTAGTATATGTCATAAAATTAGATGTTTTCTACGATTTTAAACTTGATTGGCAATTTGTGACCTGCAAGAGTGAATGCTTCTTTAGCTAGTTCAGCAGTAACACCATCGATTTCAAACAAGATATGGCCAGGTTTTACAATTGCTGCATAAAATTCTACGTTACCCTTACCTGAACCCATCGGTACTTCGAGAGGCTTCTTGGTAAATGGTTTGTGTGGGAAGATACGAGTCCAGATTTTTCCTCCACGCTTGATTGCACGTGCCATTGCTTGGCGTGCAGCCTCGATCTGACGAGAAGTAATACGTGCTCGAGTCATGGTTTTGAGACCATACTTACCGAAGGTAAGTCTAGTTCCATTAGTGGCTTTTCCGGCTAAAGTGTCTTTGTGCCACTTACGATATTGGGTCTTTTTGGGCTGTAACATAGAGTATATTGGGGCCTAAAGCCCAGTCATTATAAGTAAATTTTGCGGTTAGTCAATTCTATTCACCTAAGCTGCAACCGCGTCAGCTGGAGTGTCTTGCATATCCACCTTTTTGCTAGCACCAAGTCCTGCTTTTACCTCTTGATCACCTTGATCATTAGCAGCTTGACCGTCAAATACTAGACCTTTATAAATCCATACTTTGACACCGATGATACCAAAGGTGGTCTGAGTGTGGTAAATAGCATAATCAATATCAGCACGGAGTGTATGCAAGGGAATATTGCCTTCTTTATAACTTTCACGGCGAGCAATATCTGATCCGTTGAGACGACCACCAATACTTACTTTGATACCGAGAGCACCATCTTCCATCGCTTCTTGAATTGCGCCTTTGATAGCACGACGGTAGGCGATACGGCGTTCGATCTGGCTACCAATTTTCTGACCTACTAATACTGCGTTAGTGTTTGGTTTTCTAACTTCAAAGATTTTGATGTCAACTAATTTGCCCATCAACTTGTTCACTTGATCTCGTAGAGTCTCAATAGTTGCACCACTCTTACCGATAATCACACCAGGTTTAGCTGTACGAATGATTACAGTGATACTCTTGCTATTACGATGAATTTCGATAGCAGCAACACTAGCATCAGAGAGCTTCTTGCCCAAAAACTTGCGTAGCTTAATGTCTTCTTGAACATTGGCTTCATAATCAGTTTTGCGATTAGCAAACCAGTTTGAGGTCCAAGGGCGGATAAGAGGAAGGCGAAATGCGTAAGGGTGAACTTTTTGTCCCATAAATCTAAATGTTATTCTTTCATAGCTAACTCAACAGAAACATATGATGTTCTCTTGAGGATTGGATGCCAGCGACCTCGGGATACTGGTAGACCACGCTTGAGAGATGGTCCTTTGTTGACTACGATACGGGCTACTTTGAGATCTTTGGGTGCAATTTTGAAATTATTTTCAGCATTGCTAGCAGCAGACTTTACTACATCGTAGAGGAGTCTTGCACCCTTTTTGGGTAAATATTTGAGAAAATTTAAAGCATAATTGACATCTTTTTCAGTAACCATGCCAGCTACCACTAGTAGCTTATAAGGGGAAATGCGAATGTAACGTGAATAGGCTCTCATAAAATATTATTTAGCGGCAGCAGGAGTATCAGTTGTTGTGATCTTGCCACCATGTTTTCTGAATGTGCGAGTAGGAGAAAATTCCCCTAATTTGTGACCAACCATGTTTTCAGTAACGAATACTGGCACATGAGTCTTACCATTGTGAACTGCGATATTGTGACCAACCATATCTGGATGAATGGTACAATCACGTGCCCAAGTCTTAATCAATTTCTTTTCATTCGCAGCATTGAGTGCTTGAATTTTCTTGAGCAGCTTAGGGTCGATATAGGGGCCTTTTTTAGTACTTCGAGACATAAATTATTACTTTACTTTTTTTTAGCTAAACCATGTGAGTCCCGAAGAATCCAACGATTACTACGCTTGTTCTTACGAGTCTTAGTGCCCAATGCAGGTTTACCCCAAGGAGTCTTAGGATAAGGTAGACCAATTGAATTACGACCTTCACCACCACCATGAGGATGGTCATTAGGATTCATAGCTTTACCACGAACAGTAGGACGAATACCTTTCCAACGATTGCGACCAGCCTTACCTAAACGGAGGTTAGTAAACTCAGCATTACTGAGTGTACCAACAGTTGCCATACAGTCTTTGTGAAATAAACGAATTTCACCAGATGATAATTTTACTTGAGCATAACGTCCTTCAAGAGACATTAATTGAGCGCTTCCTCCGGCTGTTCGTACCAATTTCCCACCTTTACCTGGAGTGATTTCAATATTAAATACTTCCAGTCCTTCAGGAATGGATTTGAGCATCATGCGGTTACCTGGTTGTACAGGAGCCTTGTCAGCTGTTAGTAATTCGAAACCAACTTTTACTTTGTTAGGTAGCAATACATATCGCTTGTCTCCATCACGATAAACAATGAGAGCGATACGGACATTGCGATTTGGATCGTATTCAATACTCTTAATTACGCCAGGAACATTCATCTTACCTTTGAAATCAATGACACGGTACATACGGCGATGAGCACCGCTACCACGATGACGAATAGTGATTCGTCCTTGGTTGTTGCGTCCACCATTTTCCTTGAGGCGAACAGTCAAATTTTTGAGTGGTTTACCACCTGACAAAGGAGCAAAGTCTTCTTTGTTTCCGTGACGGCGTCCGGGAGTGGTGGGTTTAAAAGAGATAATAGACACAAAATAAAAGTTAATCGTGAAAATAAAATGTTTAGATGAACTTCATCTTAGCAATATCTAACTTATCATTAGGATTAAGTACAACAATTGCTTTCTTTTTTGCTAAGCGCTTTACACGACCACGTCCACTAATCTTTTTAGGTAGGTTGATGATCTTGATGCTTATAGGAGTAATGCCATAAATTTCTCTGATGGCACTAGCTACACTAATTTTGTTGGCGCTATTTTGGACATAAAACACATAATGGTTAGAAGCAGTGTTACTAACACTCTTCTCACTAATTACGGGCTTTTTGATGACGCTATAAAGGTTGTTCATAATTATGCTTTAGATTTCTTGGTCACAGCCTTTTTCTTAGGAGCTGCTTTAGCCTTTGCTACAGGAGCACTTTTAGCAGGTTTAGCTGCTTTTTTTGCTTTTGCTGGCTTGCTAGTTTCACCACTAGCAACTTTATTCATACTTGCTGTTAGCTCTTCATCAGACAATACGCCTTTGAATGAAAGCTCACCCCATTTCTTTTCCATCAGTGGCAATGCGTCTTTTGCTACCACTAAAGTGTCATGGTTAAGAATGTCTAAAGTATTGATATTGTCATAAAGACGAACGGTGATTTGAGGAAGATTGCGTACAGATAATGCTAACTTTTCACTCTTCTTAGGAAGAACTAAAAGTATAGATCGTGCTGTAGGCAGGTTCTTAAACATAGAGCTCATTGCCTTTGTAGAAACTTCTTTGACATTGAGGTCATCGAGTCCCCACATTTTACCACCCTGAGCTTTTGCTGAGAGACCCATAAGCAAACTCTTCACACGTACCTTTTTAGGTAAATCACGATGGTAATTTTGTTCACCAGTTGGTCCAAATACGCGACCACCTTTTCTCCAGATTGGAGAGCGAGTAGTACCAGCACGGGCACTACTAGTGCCTTTCTGTTTGAAAGGCTTCTTACCACCACCACGTCTTTCGGCGCGAGTCTTTACTTTTGCTGTGCCTTTTCTTTGGTTGCCCAAGAAAATAGTAGTTACGAGATGTAATAAAGCTGGTTCTACTTTGAGACCAAATACATTTGATGACAGTGAGAGGTCCTCAAGCTTTTTACCTTCTGAATTGTAGAGAGGAATAGTAATCATATAATTATTGCCAAATCTTAACGAAGCTATTGATACCACCAGGTAGAGGTCCCTTGATAGCAATGATACCCATCTCTTGATCAATAGCTATGATCAAGAGATGCTTACGAGTAACAGTGTCTAAACCCATATGACCAGGCAAACGTTTACCTTTTGGTACACGACCAGGCCAAGTACGACCACCGAAACCTCCTGGTTCACGGTGATCTTCATGACCATGTGAATCTGGATTACCAGCGAAATCGTAGCGTTTCATAACACCTTGGAAACCTTTACCTTTGGATACACCGGTAACATTAACTTTCTCTCCCACCTGAAAAAGCTCAAGTCCAAGTTGAGCTTTCACAGCCATTCCTTCTACTGATGCAAAGCTAATTTCACGAATGAAAGAAAAGCTTTGATAAGGATTTTTCTTTGCTTTATTGCGGCTACCTGTAGCTAGTACAAGAGCGTTTTTACCATCTTTTTCTTGGGTTTTGACTTGTAGAATTGTGTTGGGACTGATTTCTACCAGAGTAACTGGATTCATCAGGCCTTGCTCATCTACCATCTGAGCCATACCAATTTTTTTGCCTAGTATACCTTTCATAAATTAAATAAAGAGCGGTTAAATGAGCGATAGAAGAACTTCTATGCTGTCAACATCTTCACTTCGATTTCAACTCCCGCAGGGAGGGTGATGTTGCTTAGAGCATCAACTGTCTTCGAAGTGCTTTCTGTAATGTCAATGATTCGTTTGTGAGTTCGGATTTCAAATTGTTCACGAGAATTCTTGTTCACGAATGTAGAACGGAGAATAGTGAATTTCTTAATGCGAGTAGGCAAAGGAATCGGACCAGCAATCAAAGCTCCAGTGCGTTCTATCGCTTCAATAATCATATTTGTAGCTGAATCGATCACACGGTGATCGTAAGCTTTGATTTTGATTCGAATTTTAGGACTGGTTGCTTGTGCCATATAATAGAGTTCGCTTTAAATTACTTAGTGATCTTACTTACCACACCAGCACCTACGGTACGACCACCTTCGCGGATAGCAAAGCGTAAGCCTTCTTCCATAGCAACTGGTTGAATTAATTTAGCTACCATCTTGGCATTATCGCCAGGCATAACCATTTCGACCCCTTCGGGAAGAGTGATTTCACCGGTCACGTCGGTAGTACGAATGTAGAACTGAGGGCGATATCCTGAAAAGAAGGGGCTGTGACGACCACCTTCATCTTTGGTGAGGATATATACTTCAGCTTCGAAATCGGTGTGGGGAGTAATGGAACCTGGTTTGGCCAAAACTGGACC
>CAZXKW010000067.1:2339-5502 GCA_964641565.1 uncultured Candidatus Peribacteria bacterium | reverse complement strand
ATCCGCATGCTTCATGGGATCTACTTTTGGAAACACTTTCATAATCTTTCCTTGTTCATCTATTACATAGGTAACACGGAACATACCCATATATTTGCGACCATACATACTCTTCTCTCCCCATGCATGATAGGCATCAGAGATCTGACCGTCTTCATCACTCAAAAGATCAAAGCTTAAATGATATTTGGCTTTAAATTTATTATGAGAAGTGATTTTGTCGCGACTAACTCCTAGTACAACAGCACCTTTATCAGTAAGCTCTTTAGTCTTATCGCGAAAAGCACACGCTTCCTTAGTACAGCCAGGAGTATCATCTTTGGGATAAAAATAAAGAACCACCTTCTTTCCTTTCAAATCAGCCAAGCTAACATTTTCCCCACTTGTAGACAGCGCAGTGAATTGAGGAGCAACAGATCCCTCAGTAAGTAAATCAGTCATATGTATTCTTTAAGACAGAGAGAATATAGCACTGGTGGAGTTGAAAGTGGAAAGTTGCCCCGAAGGGGTCCCTTTGGGAAGAGTTACTATGACCAGAGTGTCCATCTTGACCATGAGCTTGCCGTAGGAAAAGAACCTTACTGACATACAGCCCGGATGAATAATGAGACCTGAAGCCAGAAGCCTGGGGCCTGAATTGGCAATTAATACTCACATTTTTACTCTTTATCTATTACTTTTTCATTCGTTAGACTTTTAAATGCAAATTGACCACATAGAAAATATACAAGCCATCTTTTGCATTTCTGGGAGTTTGTAATAAAAAGTATTACACAACATACACTAATATTTGTATAGCTGTATGTGATTGACGGATGAATTGTCATTCGATATATTGATTTGAAGCTCAGTTGAGAAACAACACCGAGCATTCACTGCCCTTCACAACTACGTCATCCAAAATCTTTCCAGATTTTCTTTTCATCGTTCTAATCAGACAAGATCTCCAAGCCCAACCAAAAATTGAATTTTTTTCTACTGTCTTGCGATAGAATCCTCTCTTGGAGCGATGAACCGGGAAATCCGGCCCCCCACATGTATGCCTTGTATAACATACATGGACGCAAGACTCGGCAATCCATAACAAAACTCCAAAATAATATAGCTTGCCGAGAAAACAAAAACAAAAATGAGCTGAGGACTAGGTCCAAAGCTTGGTCCTCTCATCTCATTATTCGCACCTTTACATTTCAGCCCCAGCAGAGAAGAGAAAGTAGCTTTCTCAGAAAAATATTTTCTCTTCTCTACTACTCGAATACGGTTCAAGGCTAAGAGCCGCACCAATTCTAATGCTCATTGACGGGTTATCTCCTAGAGATTTCACCTGATGTGGGAACGGTCACGGTGAAGACCCAAACACACCAAAGAGCGGTAGGGAATCGATCACAAGCAAGAGCCCAAGCTTGTTATCACAAATAAAATCATACTCCTCGTCTCAGTAATACATGATTATTTACTGATAGGACAGGAGAGGCACAACAAAAACAAAATGGTCATCGCAAGATGGCTTTTTTGTTATATAGACGATTTATCGTTAGGATATCAACGTCTATTTTTTGTATGGCATCCGAAATTAGTAAAATTTATCAATGCGCACTATCACTCGGATTTGATCTTGTCGGCATTAGTGACACTACTATGCCCGCCCAAGATCATGACGCTTTTTTACTTTGGCTAGAAAAGAATCATCATGGCAGCATGCATTACCTGGCTCGAGACCCCGAAAGAAGATGTGTACCAAGCAAAATTCTAGCTAATGCGCAGAGTATCATTATGGTTGCCCTCAATTATGGGCAAACCCAACCAGATTCTGCCTTAGTAAAAGTGGGCAAATATGCTAGAGGAAAACCAGATTATCATCTAGTATTTGAACAAAAGCTAAGTGAATTATGCGAAATATTAAATGCGACTTTTAAAAACGAAACATATCGATTCGCTGTAGACTATGGCCCCCTGATGGAACGAAGCTTCGCCAGCAAGGCACAATTAGGATTTATTGGTAAGAACACTACATTGATTACCCGAGAATTTGGTTCTTGGGTGCTTCTTGGAGAAATTATTACTACCGCAAAGTTTCCTTCATCACCCACATTGGCTCATGGGCGTTGCGGTACTTGCACTAAATGTATTACTGCCTGCCCCACTGGAGCACTTACTGATGAGTACAAATTAGATAGTCGTTTATGTATCTCTTACTTAACGATTGAAAATAAAGGCTCAATTCCAATTGAATTAAGAGAAAAAGTAGGAACTTGGCTTTTTGGTTGTGATATCTGCCAAGATATCTGTCCTCACAATGCCAAAGCAAAGGCTTACGCTCCTTCGCAATGGTCTAGTACCCCCATAGAGCCAGATTTAAGTAATCCCGATTATCTTGGTTCAACCGCTTTTCTGATCAAGATCCTCACGATTCCAGATCAAGAAACATTTAAAAAATTCTTTAAAAACACACCATTTTTACGAGCGAAGCGCGTAGGAATGATCAGAAATGCCTGTGTAGTAGCGGGAAATATTCAGGATAAAAGCCTGATACAGTACTTGGAACCACTACTTAAAGATGAGTCAGATTTGATTAGAGAACATGCGGATTGGGCTATTAGGAAATTGAGGCCTGAAGCCAGTGGCCTGAGGCTTGAACGAGAATCTAAATTTCAAGGATTATGACCACCACCTCGGCCCATAAAAACTCTTCCCTAAGGGACCCCTTCGGGGCAACTCTCAACTTTTTATATGTTTATCCCCCACCAATAAGCTACCAATTTACCTACTAAAAAACCTAATAGAGCTGCCGAACACGAGAGTATCGCCATCTGAAAACCGCTACTTAACCAATTCTTATAAGTGAGTTTTCCTTTGGCAGCACCTAAAATGAAAAGTGCTATCACGGTAAGTGGAATTGAAAGTATAAGAGCTTGCTCTACTGGCAAAAAGAAATAAGGCAGAATAGGTACAGCTCCGCCAATTATATAAGAGAAAAACATCATCACTCCATTGATCCAGGTATTCCTACTATCGCTGGTAGTGCCCATACCCAAATGGTAAACGCCCAATTCCTTAGCAAATACTTTTTTATTTTTCTCTACTAATTTCAGACAAGAATCAATCTGAGCTTTGGTTAAGCCTATTTCTTGGTAGTGCTGCACAAGAATATCTTCTGCTGCCT
>CAZXKW010000067.1:1740-2329 GCA_964641565.1 uncultured Candidatus Peribacteria bacterium | reverse complement strand
GCCTGCGGATCGCGTTTGGCCAACTGTTTTAGGTCCTTGTACTGTCTCTGCTGCATATCGTCCTCCGACTGAGTTGAAAGAAAGCTGCCCACTCCCATAGAGAGAGCCTCTACAATCACTAATACAAAACCTGACAGAATAACGACAAAATGGTCATTGGTGCCACTCGCAATACCAGTAAGTACCCCAACCGTGGATACTAAGCCGTCTTCTAAGCCAAAAACAATATCACGGATACCATTCACTAAGTATTCTTTATACGAACGTCTTTGTTTCATAATCAAAATAGCTATGGCTCTACATTACTATTCCGTCATAAATTCACAACCACAATTAGTAGTACAACACATTTTCCAATATTGACAATGTATCAAAAAGATTACATAATGATACTGATATCAATACCAAATACATGACACTTTCTCAGATTGATCGCTCCCCTACACTTCAAAAGCAGTGTCCCAATTGTGGAGCCTTCATGCTTATTCGAGAAAACTCGATCACATTTTGGGAAAAATCAGCTGACAAGCCTGCTTATCGCTGTAGTAATACAAACTGCTTGCACAAAATCACCCTAGATGATGACGAA
>CAZXKW010000067.1:0-1730 GCA_964641565.1 uncultured Candidatus Peribacteria bacterium | reverse complement strand
GACGAAGCTGAATTGTATGTGCTTGAACAAAGATTAGCTGACTGGGCAATTAGCAAAGAACATGCGGAAGAATACGAATTGCAAGAACTGATGCAATGTTTACGTAAGACAATGAGACATCTGCAAAATAATCAAAACACTGCAACCTCAGCTAAAAGCTACTTCCTACAAGAACTGCGCAAGCAAAACCGTCCCAAACTAAATACACAACAATTACTTGGCACCATTATTCCGTTAGCAGCTCTAGGGCTAACCTTGATTGCTATTATTCTTTTGGGACCAAAAGTAGGAGAACTATTGAAAGCTAGCCTCTTATCTCTAAATCATTAAGTTACAAAGCAATAGTGCCTTCTGGTAGAGAATTTGCAGGTGAAGCAGCAGCAACACCAATTAAACCTTCAGCCGGAATAGCTTTATACACCGAAATAATGTCATTTTTTTCGACACGACCATCGGCATAAGTGATGTATTGTTCCCAACGAACAGTACGTCCATTGTGAGCTGCCTTAGTAATCTTAGTTTTACCAGCTGGCAAATCAGTAGTAGGCACTAAAATAGGGCTACCAGGACTAGTATATCCTGACTTAATGGGCCCCTCGAGTTTCACTGCTCTACCATCACTGGTGCCATAGATACGGACAAAAGCTTCAGTAGCAGTAATATCCGTCTGAAAAAGAATATAATTACTAGTATCGTTTTTGAACACTAAATCTTGAGAACCTGGGTAAATAGTAGCATCGATACCTGAGCGGGGATCATTGTCACCTACATAATATGATACTAGATAACTATGTGCTCTTCTTTCGGTTACCTCGAGTCCAGATTCGATCAAAGCACGATATGTAGTAGTAGACACCTGGCACAGACCACCACCAGCTTCGGGCACAGTTTTCTTACCACCTTCCTTGATTACCAATTCTTCTTTCCAACCGGCAGAGACAGTCACATCCCCCAACATACTATTAAAAGACAAAGTCTCCCCTGGAGCCAAAATAATGTTATTAAAAATATCTAACCCTTTCTTAACATTAAAAATACGAGCATTACTGGAACCAATAAACTTAGAGTACCCAGTCCCCAAGAGATCCTTTAGGCCCAACTCTCGACCATCAGAAGAAACAAATTCTCCCGGTTGATAATCAACTACCAGTTCTACTTGAGCAGTGACGCTCCCCGTAGCAGAAAGTGCTTGACTAACCAGATCTTTGCTCTTTTCACGGTCAATAGTATAACCATCACTAACCTGACCTGACACTACAGCATATCTGCTCCCCGTTTCTGGTAAAGCAACTGTGACATTTTGACGAACTTGCTCAATTGCTGGGACTGCCTTTGCCTTCATTAATTCTTCCCATTTATCAGCAGCTAAAGCGACAGCTAATTTATCTTTGGTTGGAATAAAACTAATCCATTGCCAATCTTTGCTAGGTGCAATTTCAGCATTAAAGCGCTTAGCCTGATGTACATACTCAACCGTTACTTTGTTTTTCAGCCACAGCTCAGCTTCACTGATAGCTTGATACGCTTTTGCATCAGTAATAGTTGGCTCACCGAGGAATGAAGTGGCAACCACAGGTAATAAATCTCCTCTTTGAAGCATTGCAAAGACAGAATCGTTCACTTGATCAAAATCAATTGTAGTATGCATTTCAGCAGGCTGCACTGCAAAATATGATTTTCCCTTCGCATCTTGCGCGATAGTTACTTGCGCATCTTTAGGTAGCACCGCA
>CAZXKW010000066.1:0-5592 GCA_964641565.1 uncultured Candidatus Peribacteria bacterium | reverse complement strand
CGAGGCCATACTGACGGCATACTATGCGGAATCCTTCTGGATTCGGTTTAGCAACTGATCCAGTAAAAAAAGGAATACCTCTGGCTCTTAGTGCATCAAGGCGCTGAGCATTAACAGTGGATATGGCGTTGGAGTAAATTACTAATCTGGTGCCATTGTCAGCCAATCTATCCAGGGCAACAAGATTTTTCTGAGGGATTGGCCCGTATGCCGGTGCCAACGTGCCATCAAGGTCCAACATCAATGCATGAATGACAGGTCGAACCCCACGACGGACTTCCGTCAGTCGCACAAGTTCTGGAACATTAATATCTGAAAATTCTTCTAGGTATGCATGTGCATGGCGTGTGCCTCCAGTGAGACCTCGTAATGCTTGCAAGATTTTGGCTTGATCCAATCCCTCTCGACTGCGCTCCTGAATTTTTAAGCTTTGATTCTGCATGAAAATTATTTTGGAGGGCAATGTAGCATTTGATTGAGTTTTTTTACAAATTTCATTGATGCTGGCGCCCTAGCATATATTTGCTACAGTAGTTGTACTGTTACATCATCCTCATGACCTCACCAGTTCGCAGTAGTTTTACCACCTGGTTGAAAGTATTAATTGTTTTAGGGACAATTGGTGTTTTGGTCTCTACTGCTTGGTTTATTCATATTCAACAATTTCTTGTTAGTGCCATGACGACACAGGGGAGTGTGAGTCGTATTGTGGCTGAATATGATGGGGAGGGGGATATAACCTATACACCTGAAATTCAGTTTAAGGATCAGGCTGGTCAAATGCATACTATTCGTACTTTTATCAGTGGTAATGAAGAGGATCATTATATTGGTGAGCCCATACCTGTATTGTATAGTCCTCAGAATCCAGCTCAGGCTACTGTAGGTACCTTTTGGGAAATTTATATTGGTTGCATAATTCTACTAATACTATCTCTCGCTGCTTTGATCTCAGGCGGAGTTACCTCTATTTTGCTTAAACAAGAAGAAAAACGGAAGCAAGAACTAGTAGCTAATGGTCAAAAGATTGAGGCCACTATTACTAATATCAACTACCTGACCTCCATCACAAAGCATGGTCGCTCACCGTGGCTGATTACTGCTGAATGGACTAACCCAGTAAACAATCAGAAATACGATTTTGGCAGTGATCTACTATGGGTTGAGCCGACAGGTTATACTAAAGATGGCGAAATAACTGTTTATATTGATGCCCAAAATCCAGAACAGTATGTAATGGATGTACCCAGCCATCTGGACTAACTATTTTAGTTTGCACCCTTTAGAAGCGACGCCTTTCTGGCTCTTTGAATTGCTTCTCTTTGATTGTCATTCCAATTGTTGCGAAACTCTTGAGCTTCTGCGATTACCACATTTCGATATATTTTAAACAAATTGGGACTGCAAGTAATTACGACAAGCTCAGCGCATAGATCATATACAGTACTGGTATCATTATTGATATCTGAGGCGATCAGCCATTCAAAAAGTCCACAGATCTGATCGTAACTAGCTACCCTACGTGCAGCAGCTGTTCTGACATAGGTAGGAAAAAGCTGGGTAGTGTCAGCATCTTCAATTATTTGAAACAATACTTGAATTGGTAAATACATTCCTAAGGTGTGTTTCGTAGTTGTTACTAAAAGAGTTTTGCGCAGATTTTGTCTTATAATGGCTCGTTCTGGTTCAGCTAGCCGTTCAAAGACTGCATAAGCTTCATTCGGAAATCCAGCATTGAGACGATTATCTTCTGCTTGACGTTGGTAGCTGGTAGCAACTTGCCAATCACCATCAGCGATGGTCGCTCTCTGAGCTGTGATAATGTCGTAGGTTGTGCTACCGATCAGTATTTTTAAGAATGCTAACCTATCCTCAGCATTGAAGCTTACATGTGCATGATCGCCATCTTTAGTAGCAGCTACTTTCGTTTGCCAGCCGAGATAGCTAGCTGTGTTGTCAACATCCATAATTGCAATAGATTCGAAGGTGATAATTTAGACTATACGTGAGCGTTCGTAAATTAATTAATAACTCTGCCTGCTTGTACTCACCTTGTTATTAAAATTTTAATAGCTTAGGCTTTAGTTTACTTGATTTATACTTCATGAATGCAAAAGTACTAGAGCATTATCGTCAGTTTGATTCTTTTACCTATCCCGGTCCTTATCAAGATCAATTACGTTTACTACCTGATGATATTCGTGAGCTTGGTTTACTAGTCAGAAAGAGTTTGATTCACCGTACTACATTGGTTGCCGGAAATACTGGCACTAATCAAGACCTGCGTTTTGGAGACATGACCCAGATGCCTTGGTATCGTCAACCTGAGGACGATGTCTTTCAAACTGCTGCAGCAATGTTAGCTGAGCTATATCGCCGTGATGCTCGAGGGATTATTGGCGATCGTAAAGTAGAGGATAAATTAGTTTTGACCTGTCGCTATACTGCAATTCTGATGGCAAGTATTCTCAAGTCAAAAGGGATTCCTGCACGCGTACGAGCCGGTCATGCTGATTACTTCGAGCAAGGGACTGATACTAGTAGTGATCATTGGATCAATCAGTATTGGAATGAGAAAGAGGATCGGTGGATGACTATTGATGTCGATGGCAGTTTGAGCTTAGTAAAAAGTTTTGATCCATATGATATGGATGATTGGATTTTTGATTTTCCTGGTCCAGCATGGATTGCTGTTAGATCTGGCAAAATAGACCCATTGCGTTTTTGGAATGCAAAACCTGAGCGTGGATCATTAGTATTACTATGGTCACTTTTTTATGACTTTCATTGTCTGATGAATCACGAAATACCTTATGTGCACGGACCAAAGTGGGCAAGCTCACATCACTTTGCCAATCTTTCTCCTCAACAGTTTGGTAAAATAGATCATTTAGCACAACTCCTTTGTGATCCCGATGGAAATTTTGATGAACTCAAACAGCTTTGGGACTCGGCCAAAGAGTTTAGAATTTTGACTGGCGGATTGTTGTAGTTACTTTAGCCAAAAAGCTTCTTGTTTCGTTAATCGGTTGGGTCAACTATATGTTGGTAATAATATAAAGTCTATTTAGGCTTTTTGATTAGTACTGATCGTCTGATATATGCTGGCATTATTAACTGATTGATTATGTTCAAAACCGAGATTGAAGTCCGGGGGCCCCTTACAAAAGAAAAATTTGATCAGTTTGAACAATTTCTGCTGAGCAATGGAGCTTTTCAGCATAAAAGTAAAAGGCTCTCGGTTTGTTATACGATTCTCAGACCGGATGATAAAGAAGTAAGCTCCGACTTAGATATTCGAGCGAGAATTACAGATGATGATCCAGAATTAGTGATCAAAGTAGGTAAATGGAGCGGCAGTGATATTCGTAAAGAAGTTGCTGTTCAAGTAAAACGTGGAGAATTTGCTAACTTAATTGCCGTTTGTGCGACCTTGGGGTATACGGAAGCAATAGTGAGTGAGAGTTTAACGTCAGTGTATCAATATCAGGAAGTAGAATTTTCTTTGGTAAACAAATCAGATCACAGTTATTTTTTTGAAGCTGAGGTCTTAGTGGAATCTCATGCTGATAAAGAAAAAGTGCAGCAGACAATTCAAAATTTGTGTCATCAATTAGGTTTGTCTTTATTTACCGATGAACAGTTTTTTGATTACATTAAAGTGCTCAATAAAGAAGTGAATGTGCATTTTGATTGGAATAGAGACGGTGAAGATTTCTTTAAAGATAAATACGGTTTTTAACTCCTTTTAACTATTATTTATGGAAAATCATGATTGTATTTTTTGTAAGATTGTAGCCCATCAAATCCCAGCTCATACGGTATATGAAGATGAAAAGATGCTCGTTTTTTTAGACATTCATCCTATTCGACCAGGACATATGCTAGCCATACCCAAACTGCATGAACCAGATTTTTATAAAGTACCAGCGGATATATTTGCTCATATGATGCTAGTGGTTCAAGAGTTAGCTACCAAAGCGAGTACAGCTTTCCAGCCTAAAAAAGTTGGTCTACTCATTTCAGGCTTTGATGTCCCTCATACGCATATACATATTGTTCCAATGCACGAATCTGACGACATTACCTCCAACAGATTGGCAGATGTAGACCGCACTGATCCTACCCATGAGACATTAGCAGCAATGGCAAAAACACTGGCTGTTTAAAAAAACAGACTAGCACTGTTACGAGCCAGATGCATTGACTGAGAAATTTAGATTCTAGATTCTAAATTTTAGAATGGAGGAACTACGACAATGCTATGCTTATTACTATGATTGATCTGTTATCTCTATGTCCAAGTATTTTAGCAATGATACTGCTTCTGGTAAGGAAAATTTAGCCTTGGTTAATTTGTTGTTTTGAAAATCAATGGTGTAATTGCGTGTTTTAGCAAGGTCAGCTTTTTGTAGATTACACTGATGAAAGAGGGTATTAGTGAGATCGCTTTGAGAAAAATCCGCTTCTTCGAGATTGGTATTATTGAAGATACAGTTTTCTAGCTGACAAGCAGTAAAGGGAGTCTTGGTAAGTTTTAAATCAGAGAAATTGCATCCGTTCATCACACACCCATTGAAAATCCATGCTAGTGGGCCGAGAGCTGTTCTGATTGCATGGAAATCAACGCCGACAAATTTACAGTTTTTAAAGCTTATATCTTGAAGTTTGGTGTTGGTAATGATAGTTCCACTGAAATTGCATTGATTGAAGATAATGTTTTCCAAGTGACAACCGGTGAGATCGCTATAACTAAAATTACAGTTTTCAAACTCACAATCACTAAATTCTTGGCCAATGAGCTTCTGCTGAGAATAATCTTCATTTTTATACTTTATTGCAGACATACAGCAAATATTTAGGATTCCATCTGCTCTCTACTATCTTGTTGTGAGCACTACAGAGCTCATTGAGCGAAGATATTTTGCTAATAGACTAGCCATTTGCAATCTACTCACTGTACTGCGTGCTGAGAATGGAGAGGGGAGGATGCCTAATCTTCGAGCGTATTCCAAAGGCTGAGCAAATGACGCATCAGGTATATCGCTCATTTGTACAGTGAGCACACTATTTGGAGCTCCTTGGTTGAAATATGCAGAAGAGGTTAAGATCATCTTGGTCATCTCGGCAAACGTAACTGGATTATTAGGATAGAAGCGATCGCCGATGCCGGTAATGATGCCACGACTATAGGCTTCACCAATAATTCTAGCTTGTTCTGAATTATCTTTTGGCACATCACTGAAGTGGGTATTGGTATTCGTGAAGTTGGCACTATTACCACCACCAACGCAATTGCTTGTCATAGCAATCTTGAGTAATTCGAAGCGGGTGAGGTTATTGTTAGGTCCGAAATGCTGACTATCGTAGCCGCGAATCAAATGCGTTGAGCCATCACTAATAAAAGTGAGTGCACTAATAAAATTCACATCGGCGTTATTTTGAACATCACTAAAGCTTAAGCTTGAGGCTGCTGATTTTAAACAAGCTTGTTCTCGTGGTTGAGGCGTGGGAAGACTGTTGTCAGTGGTTGTAGTTGAAGATGTAGGTGATGTGGAACTGCTGTTACTTGATCGTGAGCTGCTGCTTGAG
>CAZXKW010000065.1:2208-5815 GCA_964641565.1 uncultured Candidatus Peribacteria bacterium | reverse complement strand
ACGATCAAATGCTTTCCATTGTACTCGATGCACTATTTCTTTGAGTTCATTGAGACTAATGGGGGTATGTGGATTGGGGCGCTCATATTGAATAGTAGTACTTGCGCCTTTTACTAATTCGCCGCCAATACCGACAATCATTTGTTCTGGTTCGACATTGGCCATGATCATGGCTTGATTGATAGCTTCATTACATTTTTCTGCTACGCGGCTGATATTAATCACAGCGCCGCCATTCATGTCACCATATTCTTGTTTGACATGAGAAATTCCTACTATATGTACTTTATGATCCCGGTTATAACGAGTACGGAAAATGACGGTCTTGATACATTCCGTACCAATATCTAGAGCGATGGCATATTCACCTCGTGCTTTTCTTTCTTCAAAGGCTACAGGTTGCCGCTTAGTATTTGCCCATAAATTTTTTACTTTTTCGATCCAGGTCATGAGAGACTACTTAGTGGGCATATCCTGAGGGATAGTATAGTACTTCAATAAATAATCACAGATTTTTGTGAACAAAGGACCTGCAGTTCCCTCGCCCCATGGTGAAGAAAGTGGTCTATCCATCTTTACCAAGATCACAAAATCAGGATGGTTGGCTGGAAAACCAATGATAGAACCGATAGTGCTGCCAGGACCTTTTTCGTATCCTAAGCCATTGTTCAAGGCAATCTGGGCTGTACCAGTTTTGGCAGCAATTGCATAACCAGGGATTTTGACAGTATTGTAATAAGACTTTTGAGCAGTGGATACCATCATTGCACGGACCTTAGCTGCTGTGTCTACTTTGATTACTCGGCGTATTTCTTGAGGTAAAATATCCGTAGTGCGTCCAGTGGTTTTATCAGTGTACTTGTCTATGAGATGTGTTTTCATCAAAATACCATCGTTGGCGATAGCACCTACTGCCGCTGTCACTTGCAATGGTGTAGCTCCTAAACCTTGGCCAAAGGCAGCCGTAGCCAAGTCGATATTAGCCCATTTCTCTGGGGCTGCTATCCAGCCACTTGATTGATTATCTACTTCAATAGGATTTGGGGTTCCAAATCCGAAATTACGAATGTATTGGTAAAAAAGAGTGCGGCCTAATTTTTGAGCTACGGTGAGGGTCGTTAAATTACTTGATACTTCTAATGCTCTGGTCATAGTAATACAACCATATGCTTGGAGAGTAGAGTTGCGTACAGGGTACTCATCAATATATACAGTGTTTTCATTCTCGCAGTTGATACTATCTGGTTCAATCTCGCCACTATCGATACCTGAAGCCATAGTGATCACTTTGAATACTGAACCCGGCTCGTACATATCACTGATAGCGCGGTTCAAGAATGCTCTTGGGCCTACTTTGTTTTTATATTCGCCTGCACGAATACCTTCTTGCCATTTTTCATAGCTTTTCCAATACGTATTGGGATCATAGGTGGGATAATTGGCGATTGCTAATACTGCCCCGGTTTTGGGATTGAGTACTACCACCTGGCCACTTTCAGCCTGGCTTGCGTTTACTTGTTTGGCTAATTCATCCTCGACATATTTTTGGATGACACGATCGATAGTTAAGGTAATATCGGTACCGTCTTGAGCAGGTGTGACAATCTTGTCACCTACAACAATTTGATTTCCTTGAGGGTCTCGATCAATGAGCAATTTGCCATTGATACCCGACAATTGAATATTATCTACCTTTTCCTCAAACTGGCTTTCTAAGCCGTACTGGCCTTTTTTGTCGTTGCCAATGAAGCCGACAATCTGAGATGCTAATGAACCTTCTGGATAGTAACGCCATTGCTCAGGGATAGTTCCTACACCTGGTAGTCTTTTGCCATTTTTGAGGCGCAAGTTTTTAATCTTTGTCGATATTTCTGTGGTGAGTTTATGTTTCAGTGGTACATAACGTATCGGTGTGCGGCTTAACATTTTTATAAGTGTTGGGCGAGGTAGGTCAAAGAAGCTACTAATTTCTCCTGCAACCTGAGCTGGATTGTCTATAATAGTTGGATCACAATATATCTCTTCATCACTGGTATAGATGCCACGGATATTAAGTGAGTCTATTTGTTGGCGGAGGTTTGGGTGGGCTTTTTTGTAGTCTTTGATTAGGGTGCGATGAGTTACTTCTTTTTTTTGTAACTTTTTTAGTATGCTTTCTTTGTAGGCGGCTAAGAGACTTTCATACGTTTCTTTGACCTCTATTTTGGGTGTTTCTACCGGGATGCTGTTGGCAATTTCTTCTACAGGTGTACCACTTTCATCGAGAGCTGCATCTAGAGGTTGGTTTTGTGCCAGGAGCGATTTTTGATCTTCTTCGTCTGTGGGCATTTCAAAAAGCAGTGGACTCAAAAGGTCGACAATCTCAGAAGCTTCTTCATTGTTGATCAGTGATGGATCGATAAAAACTAAATCCAAAGCACTATCAGTGGCCAATAAGGCTGGTTCCCCAGATTTATCAGTTAAATAAATATTTCCTCTTTTGGATTGAAGCTCAATTACCCCCTTGTGTTGCTGTTCAGCTAAGGCTTGATAGTATGGACCGGCTACTAACTGCAAAAAGCCTAGTCTAATCACTAATAGAGACATGATGGTGATTAGGAAAAAGCGTAGTGCTTGAAAACGGTTCATAGCTGATTACTTTAGAGCCAGGTCTCGACTACTTGTGACAATAATAGGATGGTCAACAATTGCCATACGATTGACTGTTTCACTTTGTTCTAAGTTAGCCAAAGAGCGACGTTTGGCAATTTCCATGGTTAATGATTTGTTGGTATTAAGTAAGGCTCCTTTTTCTTGTTCTAATTTTTTTATTTCATATCCAGCAGCCTGAATCTTGCTGGTATGTCGAAGAGAGGCAAAGCTGAGAATGCTAATCAAGCCAATGAGTGTGAAACTAAGCGTAACGATACCAACTTTGACTTCTGATGACACGGTGTGTCGACGTCTTGGGAGAGCGGAAGCTGTGAATGATGATGGGCGGGGAAGGACGTGGACAGTCATCGGGAGAGGTGAGGGATTAAGGGATAAAAAATAACAACTTGGGAAGGCGAATTCAGGATTGTGAATGGCGAATAGGAGCTGAGGTATTTTCGATTATGCGGAGGTAGCTACTGCGAGCCCTAGGGTTATCACGTTTTTCGGTCCATTGTGGACGTACTACTTTTTTGTTGACTAAGGTCATGGCTCCGGACTGGTGCCATGCTTTGAAAGTATTCTTTACTAGGCGATCTTCTAAAGAGTGAAAGGTGATGACAGCAAGGCGGCCTTGGGGGGTGAGTAAGGATGGGATTTGATCTAGCATTTTTTGCAAGGTCCCTAATTCGTCATTGACATACATTCTCAAGGCTTGGAAAACTTGAGTGGCTGGATGAATTTTTTTGTTTTGACGATGTTTTGCTGTTTTCACAATTTCTGCTAATTGAATGCCAGTAGTAATACTTTTGAGTTTGCGCTGACTGACAATTGCTTGTGCTATGTATCTTGATTCTGGCTCTTCACCGAGTTGGAAGAAAATATCAGCCAACTCTTCTTCTTTCATGGTAGCGATAATGGTCGCAGCCGAGGGAGCAGAAGAGTTGGGGTCAAGACGCATATCAAGTGCTGTGTC
>CAZXKW010000065.1:0-2198 GCA_964641565.1 uncultured Candidatus Peribacteria bacterium | reverse complement strand
CTCTGGAAAGAGAATCCACGAGTGGGATCTAAGAGTTGCACAGTAGACAAGCCTAAGTCTGCGTAAATTCGATCTACTTTGAGGATGTTGATTGAGTGTAATAACTCAGTTATAGAAGCAAAGTTGCCTTGTAAAAGACTGACTGGTACCAAGGAACTTTTGAACTGCTCCTGTGCATAAGCGATCTGCATTGGGTCAGCATCAATCCCAATAAAATGTGCTTGAGGGGAGAGTTGCTTAACCACTAATTGTGCATGTCCGCTACGACCTAAAGTAAGATCGACAACAGTGTGATTGGGCTCGAGTTGTAAAAGAGCAAGGAGTTCAGAGGCTAAAACCGGGATATGATGATCTTGGATGTTCATGTGTAAATCTCCAGTTTTTGTGTAAAACTCTCTCTTGAACATCTCTACTGTAGAAAATACTGCATTCAAAAGCAATCCAACGTTTTCCACTTTTTATTGACACAGTGAAAAAGAAAAACGTGGTGATGCATTTTTAAAAAAATAACAAGTAAGTAAGCCAATATTTTTCTTGTGCAAAACTTTAATTTGTTCAAAACAGTAACACTGTCTTGTTATAGGCAATTATTGATGGTGAGTGAATTTGTGCACTAGATTTTGAGGCCTGAAGCCGGATGCTTGAGGTTTGTAGTTAGATTTTGAATCTGTACTTATCAATTGAGGGATGCTGTTACTTAGTACTAAAAAATTAAAAGGTAATGGGTAATAATGAATAAGCACACTGTTGTGCAGAATAAAACCAGATCCTTCAACTCCACTTCGTTTCGTTCAGGATGAATTCGTGCACGGTTTGTGTCCTTTCCCTTCCGCAAGCTCAGGGTTAATATGAAATGCTGGTCATAGAAACTCTCAACTAAAATACTGACTGCTGTATTCATCTTTGATTTCTACTTTCTGCTCTTTGAACTCCATCAAATTTGTTTGCTTGGGCAAATGTCTACCAAAAGACATTCAGCACATTTAGGTTTTTGCGCTTTACAAGTTTCTCTACCGTGGAAAATAAAATAGTGGTGAGCAACAGTCCATAAGTTTTCTGGTATTAGTTGCATGATGTCATGTTCTACTGCTAAAGGATTTTTGCCTTTCGTTAGACCTAGTCTCTTAGTAACCCGAAATACATGAGTATCTACTGCAAACGCAGGGATACCAAAAGCATTGGATAAAACTACATTGGCTGTCTTTCTGCCTACTCCTGGTAATGCTTCTAAAGCTTCACGATCTCGGGGGACCCGACTTTGGTGTTTATCTACTAACAATTGGCATAGCGCAAAAATATTTTTGGCCTTTGTTTGATAAAGACCAACGGTTTGGATTAACCTCTTAAAGCGGTCTAACCCCAGGCTTAAGAGAGTCTCGGGAGTGTTGTGCTGAGGGAAAAATTGTGCGGTGACAATATTGACTCTTTTATCAGTAGATTGGGCTGAAAGTACCGTGGCAATCAAGAGTTCAAAGGAGTTGCTGTGTACTAGTGCTGTAGTTGGGTTGGGATACTGAGTGGCCAGTCTATTAACTACTTCAATTGCTAGCGCTTTTAAATGGGCCTTTTTCATAAGGCTGCTTTAATTGCTTGTAAACAGGTTTGAAATGTTTCATCAATGCTGAGATGGTCTGTATTCACTATTAATGTGTTCCAGGTATTTTGCTGATCAATGGTGATGCCGTATAAGTTTTGGTAACGTAACCAATCCTGACGGTCTCGGTATTGGACATCGATGAGGGTCTGCTCATAGTCAGTACCTTCTCTTTGACTAATGCGTTGAGCTTGGATATGAGGGGATGCGGTCAGCAAGATTCTGAAGCTCTTAATATGATGTTTCCAAGCTTGGTAACTTGTCAGTCTGCCTTCAACAATCAAGTCAGTATGAGCATGCATCATTTTCAGTAGCTCAGATTCCACATACTGATCCAACGAAAGATCATGTTCTGTTGACTTGATTAAGTCCAATAGGGAAATCTTTTTTTGTTCAGCAAGTTGCCTGAAAATTGCCCCCGCATGAGAGTATGGAATATTGAGGGCCGTACTGAGATGTTTAGCTAACGTGGTGGTACCGGTACCAGCGTCACCACTGACGGTGATAATCATAATCAGCAAATGAGAATGAGGGGACTTTGTACTTCTTATTAGTGATGCCACCTAATAAAGCTCTGAAATCATAAGGTAGGGGCGCGATGATC
>CAZXKW010000064.1:2456-5928 GCA_964641565.1 uncultured Candidatus Peribacteria bacterium | reverse complement strand
TGGCTGGTACTGTGTTTAGGGTTTGCATAAAACTATAAGTGAATTAATAAGATCATTTTTAGGATGCACGACTTTTTCTATTTGCCAATTTTTAATCTGGTCGATAGCAATACTAGGATACAAAAGCTCTCGGAGGCCATGGCTACTACGTACCACTACTTTTGTACCAGAAACTGCCCGGGAATAGATATGATTTAAGATGGTTAATTTCTCTTCACTGTTTGTACCCACTAATCCTCCTAAAATAATAACCTGGTATTGATTAAAGTCAGTACACTTCATTACATCATTCTTACAAGGCGTAAGATGCGTTTTTAGATCTAGCTTGCTAATGACCTGATTACTATACTCATATGCCAGTGGATCTTTATCAAGACAAGTCACCTCCCAGCCATAGTCTTGAGCCAACACAATTGCACTGAGTGGCAAGGGACCTGCGCCAATGAAAAGTGTTTTTGCTGGCTTATGAGATAGGTTAAGCAAGCTTGCTTCCAGGGCAACCAATTTTTGATAATTGTTGAGATAAGGAAATGCTTTTAATGTTTGCTGTGGCTGAATTGCATGAATAATTTGCTTGCTCCACCAGAGCTCCAATTCATATTCACCTGCACTACACATACACTGGGTATCGTTGGCTAAACAATGAAGATCATAATGTACTATGACATTGGCAAAATCATCTTTGTCATAGATTTGCACTGTATTTACTAGCGAACCAAATAAAGCATTCGTTTCAGTTGAAGGTTTAAGATGAGGTTTTCGCTGAAGCCTTTGGACTATAGTGTGGATATTCCCTAACACCGTATCTTTCATATATGAAAATAATCAAATACACTAAAAGCTTTGCCATTTAGCTACTAGCCATGCACCGTTTCGCATTTCTCCATAATATTCATAGCGATGCCATTGTTGAATAAAGTCGGGGGAACTAACTACATTGAAAAGCTGTGGTTCTCCCATTACTGCTGTCAAATCTTTTTCATTGGTGAAATGTCCATTTTCTCCTAAAAGCGGTTTTCCAAAAGTCTTATGCCAATATTCTTGTAAAAAAGCTAAGCGTTTACCACAAATATAGGTTGGATTCTTCGTACAATGTGCTAAAAAGTCTCCCACAGTGCTAATTGCTCCCTCAGATCCTTGGTATGCCTCATGTTTGTACTTGATCCAAGTGAGCGGATCGGGGTAAGTCATGTCATCACCCAATCTTGCTTGTCTTGCTTCTAACGTTGCTTTTGTGTCGGGATCAGTGCTGGTGATTCTTTCTGTTTCTAAACCCATATATTCACCATACTGACCAACTAGGGTAGCCGTTTTTGCTGCAATTAATGTACGCACTTCATCAGGAGTCCCTGAAGTATAGAGATCAAGAGATGCTGCTAAATCTGGGTCATGATTAAATCGATAGTCATCAGGTTCACTATGAATGTCTGGGATATTCGCTAAAGCATCACTGAAGCCAGCATGTTGATTCGTTGATGTAAAGACCACAAATGTTGTAGATTCCTTTTCTGCTACACCTTCAATAGTAAGGGTGCCATCAGTCCAGTTGAATTATCTTTTTTCGACCAACCCTCAACGCCAAAACTTTGCTACACCTTTGGCTCTTATCACACCGTTTAATTCAAGTAGCTGCGTAAGAGAGCGTTTACTGAATCTCTTATCAGTCCAATATCCAACTGGTTGCAGTTCATTTGGGCTCTCACTGCGAGTAAAAAAGAAGGTGCCGGCAATTGTATGAGGTTCGGTTGCAAGAAGGGCCTTAATACTAGCTCTTGTTGGAGCTGCTGTATCATCCATAAATGTTTCTACACCTTTGCGTGGTGCATGTAATGCAAAAGTGTGATCAAGCTGGCCATCTCGAATATCTCCAATCGCTTTCTTAATCTCATTGAGATTATGAGCACTTCCTTCCCAATGGGTGAGACATATCACATCAGCTACTCGAAGCGCTGGTATCACTGCTGGAATCAACGCCCCCTTATTAGTGAGAGCCCCCCCTTTTCTCGCCTCACCACAATGAAGCAAATAGGCCATTCGTACACGTATTTTTCTAGCAGTAAACAATGCGATTGCTCGTAATGCGTCAGCCAAACCGCTAAATTCTGCAATTAGATGCACTGACTTATCTGCTGCTTGGCCAATTGCTAACTGCATATCGTCAGCCCCCTCACAGCAGCCACAGGCTCCATCAACACTGACTAACTGCATCCGAGTATCTTTTATTGCTTGCCTTGTTCTTCTGCCATCAACATCGCTCCCTCTCTCATTCATAACAATGGCAGCCTCCATGTCTGGATTGTCTCGCACAAGATGTTTTAGGTATGTTGTTTTACCGGCACCCAAAAGGCCCCCAATAATGGTGGCAGTCTGTCCCGGATAGGTGGTTAACTTTGGTGCTGCGTGACGATTATTAATCAAAAGGCGTCGTTTCATATTGAGTAGTTAGTATTAAGCATGTGATACCCGACGAGGGGTATTACAATTTTGATAGAGCTGCTGGGATATGCACGTAACCATCACGAGCGAGCTGTGCTTTTAGTGCTGGGGTTTTTGGAATATAATAGAGGTACCTCATCCACTCAAAATCCGCTAATTTCTCTTTGCTTGTAGTAGAAGTGTCGTAGGCTGTTCTCAAATCATGTAAGTCTACAGCATTCATAGATATATATTATAGATTTACAACTGAGTCGCATTATTACCACGGCCTAAATAAAATTGCAACTCAGTCGCACTTGTTCCAATTGTAAACCTACTCACATTCTCCATATGTCAGAAAAAATCACGCTGACACCTCTCCGTAAGGAAGTGCTGCGTATCATGGAAAAAGCAGGCAAGCTCATTACCGCAAAAGAAATATTGACCAAGAATAAGTCATTAGACAAAGCAGGTGTCTATCGTACGCTAGAAACATTTCTTAAGGCTGGGTTGGTACGAGAATTTCATATAGCAAGTGGTGAAAAAGCGTATGAACTGGGCGAAGATCATGATCATCATCATCATTTTCATTGCGATCGCTGTTTAGAGATCTACCATCTTCCATGTGAATTTGATCATACGATGGAGCAATTCGAAAAGGATACAGGTTTTAAATTCGAGAACTTTGATTTTCGAGGTGTTTGTAAGAAATGTTTAAATGCTACAGACTAATACTGAGTGATTCAGTTATAAAAACTTCTGGATAGCGAGTAGTTTAGGAGGATTATACAGAAGCCATAAACCTGATGTGGTCTTTTTTTGAGTTTGTTAACATTGGATCTTTATTATTAAATGATTAAGCTAGAGATAATTAAATGTGTTAGTAGAATGAAAATACTCATTAGTGAGCTCAAGGAAAAAGTGATGGCATATTTGCTTGCAACTGGCTTGAATAAGCAGGATGCTAAAACACTTATGGAATTAGTAGTTGAGCAAGAATTAATTGGTAATCAGTTTAGTGCGGTTGGTGAACTTTCTGGTAAACATGCGCGTTTAA
>CAZXKW010000064.1:0-2446 GCA_964641565.1 uncultured Candidatus Peribacteria bacterium | reverse complement strand
AATGGGTGATGGAAGCTCAGGTAAAGAAGAAATTGCAGTTACTAAACCCGCTTTAAA
This sequence comes from uncultured Candidatus Peribacteria bacterium, assembly GCA_964641565.1. Taxonomy (GTDB): domain Bacteria; phylum Patescibacteriota; class Gracilibacteria; order RBG-16-42-10; family RBG-16-42-10; genus JAGNZB01. Next base: position 2,389 of record CAZXKW010000064.1, on the reverse strand, counting down.
ATTGATTAAAGGTAATGGTCGGCCGGCGCCTTTAATTACTGCTGACTATCTAGATGAGGTTGTTGCTAATGCCAAGCAACAAGGTATCTACGCTTTGGGTATTTACGATAGTACTTATAATGAGTTTTTTGATGTGTTCTGTAGACGTATTGCCGCACAAGATTGTATTGCCATTATTGTTGAAAATGGTGGGCCTCAAGGTGTTACCCCATTTGGTGGTAAGACAGATGTTACTGGCACCAATCCAATCGCTTATGGTATCCCCACTAATAAATATCCAATCATATTTGATGCTGCTACTGCAGTGCATGCTTACGGTCGTATTAGACAAGCAAAAGAAAAGAATGAGAAATTACCTGATAATGCTTATGTCGACAAAGAGGGGAATATTACTACTGATCCTCAAATAGCCTATGCAGTCCTGCCTTTCGGTGGTTTTAAAGGATTTGGAATTAATCTTTTGATAGATGTTTTAAGTGGAAGCTTAGTGCGGGGGAAATGTGGTTTAGACCAACCGTCTGATAGTCAACGTTATATTGGAACGCTGATAATTGTGATTGATCCCGCTGCTTTTGGAGATATTGCTGATTTTAAAATTTCCACTACTAAACTTGCATCAGATATCCTGGCAGTAGAACCGATAGATCCCAGCCAGCCTATTCGTGTGCCCGGTTACCGTGGTGCAAAAAGACGTGAAGAATTTGAAAAGTCAGGCGAGATAGAGATTGATGATCAAGATTGGGGAAAATTTGAATCTGCTTTGAAGTAATCACTCTCAAAAGTTTGCAAGCAAGTCAATAAGGGGAGTTATGAAGCACTCTCGTTGCTCGGATTCAAGGCTGGAGCTTACTTTTATTAGTTGGTTTTTGAATATGGTCGTGGCTAATGTCCCAAACCTGAGGGAAGCGAAGGGTTTGGGGCTATGGAGTTTGAGATTTCATTATTACTTGGGTACAAGTCACTATATTCTCTGCTGTGATGGGCATTTATGCCCAGGTCAATGACACTAAATGGTTACTTTCTTCTTGCTCGCTAGCGTGCCTTGTATGAACAGTACGGCGTGCACAATCTCCTTTCCCTTCGCTGTCAATCGCTAGAACACATCTTGCATTGCTCCATTGGTGGGTATAAACAAATGGTGCTACAGATTTTGTAACTTCTTTTTGGAACTGAGTAATCTGGACACAGCCATCTACGTCTTTTTTCCCCCTATAATTCTGCCATAGCCTGGTTAAGGCTGCGACTGGGCTAGTGGTAGAGCGTGCGGCGTCTCTAATTTCGTTTCGTAAAGCTCGAGTAAGTAAATCTTCGCTTGCTAATGCTTTTTTGATTACACTAACAGGTGCTACAAGGGTGGGTGTTGTTCTTGGTTTACCATCTAACTGTTGGCTCAGTAGTACTATTGAGAACGGATCATTATGCCACGTCAGTGAAGGTGTCGATGAATTTTGACTTACTCTTAGCCACTCAAGGGAGGACGGCGAGGATTGTAAATAGGGATCAAGGCCACTGCATACAACAAAACCCCATTCTCCTGTCAAAGCAGTTAGCAATCTTCGATTGTTTCTTACCCATTCGTGAAACATAGCTCCATCAAGCGGGAGTTCCCAACCGAATCCCTTCGGGAATTCCTCCGTTTGCACATCTGGCATCACAATTCGACCTCGTTGCATAATTTAGTACAATGACTGAGGATTATAGCAGCTGACTTAGTGTTACTCAAGAAGCTCTTAATGAGTCGAGGCATTGGCAAGGCCGATGCTGATTTTGTGCGTAGCTTCTACCTCCATAGATATCGTGACGATAAAGACAGTACTTTTACCTATTCTCTAGCATATAGAAGCTTCTATTTGTGGTGTACCGACGGTTTTGAATTGCGTGAGGCAATGATTATACAGAAGGCCATTAAGTAGTGATCGTGTGGCTTTATCCCAATACTATTGAAAGTAGCATTGTTGCAAATGTATCGACTCACTAAGAAATATTTTACTAAAGGGCATTGGGATATTAGAGTCAGAGATGTCTAAATCATTTGTTTATGATTCCAGCTAAACTTCAGAAAGGCGATGGCGTCCGAGTAATTACGCCTTCACGCACTATGGATTTGCCATTTATTACTGATGATATCAAGTCTCTAGCTGCTCGTAGATTGGAAACCCTCGGGCTTAATGTGTCATTTGGTAAGCATTTACTGGAGAAAAATATTTTTAATTCATCGTCTATTGATAGTCGTTTGGAAGATATTCATGATGCTTTTCGAGACCCTCACATCAAGATGATCCTTACGGTCATTGGTGGTTACAATTCCAATGAACTACTACCCTATCTGGATTATGAGTTGATCAAAAATAATCCCAAGATTTTATGTGGCTACTCGGATATTACTGCA
>CAZXKW010000063.1:0-5966 GCA_964641565.1 uncultured Candidatus Peribacteria bacterium | reverse complement strand
ATCATTAAGGTAGTTGCCGTAATAACAATCTTGATTACGGTTGGCAGCAGCTAATAGATAACAATTCTTGAGCCAACCAGTTGATTGGTTATAGTCACTATTCTCTGGATCGACATTCCAGAGAGCAGCACGAGGAACTGCTTTGATGAGATTATGATATTGCTCGAAAAATGGTCTAGTGAAATCAAAGTCACGGCCATAGGAAAGTTCGTCCCAAGCATCAGTCCACCAGGCGGTTTGATCATAGATAGTATATTCACTCTCTGGTGCACAGACTGAAATAATTTGTTTACCAGTAAGATCACATTTACGGTTATACAGTTTACGTTCATTACGCCAAATTTGGCGGCGTTGTTCTCGGCAGTAAGGACAAAGCTTCGGTTCAGGGACAGGAAAAGTTTGTCTACCGAATGTTGGTGAGATCTTTTGATAGAAGAGCTTATCTTGATCTGTGACCGCGAATGATTGTTGGCAATGAATACAGTTCATAAGTTGAGAGTTGTCCCGAAGGAATCCCTTTGGGAAAAGTGGAGAGTTTCCTTAGTTTAGTACCTTTTGTTGATAGCAGTCTTGGCAGTAGATGATTTCTGGTCTATCTGGATGGTAAGTAGTGGTGATTTCTTTTTGACAGTTGTTGCAAGTTCTTTGGTACAGCTTGCGGCCATTTCTGGCGTTGACGCGGTTTTGGTGGCGGCAATTGAAGCACTCTTTGGGGACTGGGAGGTTGTGAGCTCGGTAGAATTGTAATTCTTGGCTAATAATGCGGTAATTTTTTTCACAAGTACTACATGTGAGGATATCTTTCAATATGCTGTCCGTTACTTGTTTAATATCATCCGGAGGGAGGCACTTCTGACCTTCATAACGGTTGTATTCCTCAATATTTTTCCACGCGATACTTTGTTCTGCTGCTGACTCTTTTTTTAAGGGGTAATACTCTTGAGCAACGGTTTCATTATAAGCAAAAGGAGACAAGTTTATAGGGAAGAATTCTCCCCATTCTTTAGTCTTTTGCATGTGATGAATGATCTTGGTGATTAATGTAAAATAGTCAGCTTCGCTATACTGTTTATTGAAGATACAATACTTTTGTTTTTTAAGACCTACGCAACCAAAACAGTTCTCACAAAACTGACAAAGATCGCAATACAGTAAACTTGTACTTCTGCCCCAACAATTAGTGCTGAATAAACAATGATAAACATTGGTCGCCACATTAGCTAATTCATAGCCAAGTTCTCCACGGTCGCTGTAGAATGTCCAATCATAAGAGTTCTTACAGTTTTCGATGAAAGAACAATATTTACAATCTTCAGCTTTGGAGATATCAAAGCAATGAGTGAGATTGTGACTATTTTGAATGAAGTCTCCAGTACAGCCATCAGCATTGGTGATATGTACGCTGGGGTGGGGAATGGTTAGTGAGAATGCTTTGAATGAGTTTTTATATTCGGCCAGCTTCACAGAAAAATCTGTAAGCAAATCACTTTTTATCTGATGAAATTCTTCTTGAGTGTATTGTTTGTTCTTATAACAATAGCTTTTATGTGTAAGCCCTACGCACATAATGCAATCGTGACAATTGATACAGTCTTCAATGAAAAATGAGTCGTAGCAACTACTAATATTTTCGCCCCAAAAAACATTAGTACACTTATTGCTATCCCTTACTTCATAACAAAGCTCATTATCATAACAGAACAAGAAGTCTACACAGTTTTTATTTCGAAGTGCGTAAACACCATAATAGCAATCTTCGTTTTGGTCAGCTGTATGAATTAAATAACAATTTTTGTTGAAGCCAGCAAAGCTAGTAAAATCAGAGTTCTCATTATTCATGGTATTGAGAGACATTCGAGGCACAGCTAATTGCAAAGCTTGGAATTGAGGGAAGAAAGGTTGGTTAAAATCAAACTCGCGACCATAGTCTTGTGCATCCCAACTATCTCCCCACCAAGCACTAGTTTCATAAGCTTTGTACTTTGAGTCTGGTGCATAAAGTGAGATGATTTGTTTTTGCGTAAGGTCACAACGTCTATTGTAGAGTTTTCGTTCATTGCGGAATGCCATTCGTCGTTGTTCACGACAAGGAGGGCATAAGGTTGGTTCTGGGAGTGGCAACTTCGTGCCTTTGATTTCGGGTGAAACCTTGGTATAAAAAGCTTTATCTTCTTCAGTGACGGTGAATGGTTGCTGACAATGGTGACAATTCATACGAATTAAATTGAAAGTTTTTTGACGGAGGGGATTTTAGTTTAAATCTAAAAATCTAGATTCTAAATTTTAGATTCTAGATTTAGCGTCAGCTAATGACTAATTTTTGATAACATTGTTCGCAGTAGATTTTTTCGGGACGTTCTGGTGCGTAGCTAGTTTTGAACGGAGATTTACAGCTTTCACAGTTTCTGTCCCAAAGTTTCTGAGGATTCTTTTTATTCATTCTGAGCTCATGCCGACAACTGAAACAGAATTGAGGTAAAGGGAAGTGTTGAGATTGATAGAATGCTAACTCTTGAGCGATGATTTTGTAATTTTTTTGACAACGTTCACAGGTAAGGATGTCTTTGATGATAGTTTCCTGAGCATCCTTAATGTTGCTTGGCACTGTTGTTTTGGGGCCTTCATAACGGCTGCCTAGTTCTTCTTCACGCCAAGTAGCACCTTGGTTCAATGCCTGTTCCTTGTTGAGGGGAAATAACTCTTGAGCTGCACTTTCATTGTAAGCAAAAGGTGAAATTGCCATTGGCCAAAATTCACCCCAAGCTCCTTCATGCCGCATTTGTTCAATGATCTTGGGCACTAAAACTTCGTATTCGTCCTTGGTGTATTGTTTGTTTAAAATGCAATATTCATTTTGCTTTAATGCACCACAACCAAAGCTATTTTTACTGACTCGAGAGCCGAAGTTGTACTGGAGATTGTAAGCACTAGTAGCGCAAACCTGACTGAAATGAATATCATAACAATCAATACCAATAGAGGCGCCCTCATAGACTCTTTGAATATTTTCACCAAAGGCAGAGACATCCATACAGTCTTTGGAGCGGTACAAAGAGTCACAATATTTACTATCTTCAATGGTGCCTACACTAAAACAGTGATCACAGTTTTTGGCATTGATCATATAGTCACCACTACAGTTTTCTAAGTTTACGCCATGAATATATTTGCAAGGAGCAGTGACTATTAACTCTTGATATTGATTCGTCAAACTTTCAATGGTAGTGCGATCACCAAAGTCTAATTTGCTAAGATAGTCTTCATATTGCTCCTTGGTGTATTGCTTGTTGAGAATACAATATTGCTTGTGTTGAAGGTTCACACATAAAAGACAATCACTACAGGCTAAACAGTTTTTTAGAAAATAACTATCTCGACAGTTAGTACATTCTTCACTGAAGAACAGGTGGTAACAGCCAGTGGAAAGTGTGACTTCATAACAGAGCTCAGACTCTTGGACGTATGAGCACTCCATACAATTGCGAGAGTGCTTCAGAACATTGGAGTAGTAAGAATCTTCATTGAAATCCGCATCAAAGGTGAGATAACAATTTTTGCTATTGCCAGCAAAGTTGATATAGGAGCAATTGTTTTCCTCAGCATCAGGTGACGATACTAATGCTGGTAAGGGAACTTTTTTTAGCAATTCATCATACTGTGTAAAAAAAGTTTTGGAGAAATCATAGTCTTGGCCAAATTGGGTAGGGTCATGGCTAGGATCCCACCAGCAAGTCAGACAATATGCTTGATAAGGCTTGTCAGCTGCATAAATAGAAATGATCTCTTTATGACATTTATTGCATTGGCGATGATAGAGCTTGCGTTCATTACGCCAAGCATGCCGACGTTGTTTACGGCAGTCAGGACAATGAGTGGGGGGCGGGATCAGTTGCTTTTTCCCACCAATGGTAGGACTGACATCAGCATAGAATGCTAAATCTTGGTCGGTAATGTCGAATGGTTGTTGGCAATGCTTACAAGTCATAAATCTAAATTCTAAATTTTAAAATCTTAAGGGTGAAATTTCGGTGCTAATAGGCTGAGTGTCCGCCAGATCTTTCGACTTCACTGTGTTACGCTCAGGATGAATTGATTGGTGGTTTGTGTGCTGCCAAGGGCGCACCAGTGCTTGAGAAACTCTCAACTCTCCACTTTCAACTCTCAACTTGGTCCCTGTTTTCATAGTAATTATTGATACACTAATTGTTGATAACACTGTTCGCACAAAACTGTCTCCGGTCTGTCGGGTGCATAGGTGGTTTGAAATGGTTTATTAAAATCAATCTCCTGGCCATAAGATGTAGCATCCCATTGATCGCTGAACCAATAGTCACTTTTGTATACTTGATAGGGTTTGTCAGGAGAGTAAATAGAAATGATAGCTTCACCTGAGTAATCACATTTACGATTGTAGAGTGACCGGCTGTTTCTAAAGATCAATTTTTGTTTTTGACCACAATCGAAACAAACAATAGGTTCGGGAATGTTTAATCTGCTCAAAAATGCCTGTTCGCTTTCGTTGATCACGAAAAAGACAGCACACTGCTGGCATTTGCAGGTCTTGCTTGCCATAAGGTGAAAATTGTTTTGTAACTGTGCCAAGTGTAGCAGATCGTGAATAAGAGTAAACATCGAGTATCATTATTAATGAGACAGTATTCGATGAATGTGGCTTGTGTATTATATTATCGACTACTTAATATTCTGTAGAAATGTTTTTACAACAACCTGCATTCATGGCGATTTACCATGAATGAAATCATTGGGAAATGGAATTAAATGTGCCCAATGTAAGTATTGCCATGATTGAACTATGATTATTTATGAAATTTACTTATTACTATGGCTCAAGTTTGTACTTATCTCAATTTTGCTCGTGAAACGGAGGAAGCTTTTCGTTTTTATAAAAGTGTTTTTGGTGGGGAGTTTTTAGGTGAGATTGCTCGTTTTTCAAGTGTTCCAGCTCAACCTGGGCAGCCACCATTGCCTGAAGAGGATAAGAATCTAGTCATGTATATTGCTTTACCAATCTTGGGCGGCCATATCCTGCGAGGAACAGATGCGCCTGAATCTATGGGATTCAAAATGAATAAGGGTAATAATATTTACATTAATCTTGAGCCTGATACGAGAACAGAATCTGATCGGTTGTTTGCTGCTTTGTCAGCTGGTGGTAAGGTGGAGATGCCTTTGCAGGTGATGTTTTGGGGAGATTACTTTGGATCTTTTACTGATAAGTATGGAGTACAATGGATGATCACTTGTACGAGCAAGGTATAAATCTAACGCATATTATTTTATGGCTAATACTATTACTGTCACTGCAGTAGTCCAAGCTCCACTCACTAAAGTCTGGCAGCATTGGACTAGTCCTGAGCATATTTGTCAGTGGCTATTCGCATCTGATGATTGGGAATGTCCTAAAGCAGAACATGATCTCAAAGAAGGGGGACGCATTTGTTTTACTATGCGAGCAAAAGATGGTGCCGCTGGATTTGATTTCACCGGACAATATACCAAGGTACAGCCACAACATTTGATTGAGTACACTATTGATGATGGTCGAAAAGTGCAGATTACATTCACTGATCAAGGAGATAGTACTCAGGTGATTGAGACTTTTGAAATGGAAAACACTCATTCCGAAGAGCAGCAGCGCTCTGGCTGGCAAGCAATTATGAATAATTTCAAAAAGCAGGTCGAATCTAGTTTGTAGGTATGCACCAATAGAGCTACTTATCGAGTAGCTTGATGGTAGCAACTTTCACAAACAACACGATATTCTTCAGTGTCATAAACAGTCAAAATTGTCTGATGGCAAACACTGCAGGGCTGCGGTGTTGCTTCTTTGACTGTTAAACTACTCTGGATTTTTTCTAAGCGTGCAATAGGGGAGATTGTGGGTATGGGTACACCCATTTTTCGATAGGCTGCAAGTTCTTGTTTGATGATTTTATATTTCTTAC
>CAZXKW010000062.1:0-6042 GCA_964641565.1 uncultured Candidatus Peribacteria bacterium | reverse complement strand
TGGAAACGAGGCAAACAACATAAAGAGTAAGCTTTACTTTGTCAGTCTAGTTTCGTAGAATGCGCCTGCTTTTACGGCCTCATCGTCTAACGGTTAGGACATCGCCTTCTCAAGGCGCAAATCGGGGTTCGATTCCCCGTGGGGCTACCACGAGTCCATAAACCGTCATGGTTTATGGCGAGTCTTATTTGTTATTCATTACAACTTATTCTCGACACTCTGATTGGTGGACTCGAAGAAATACGGGGTAACCTAGTACAGATAAGAAGTCTAAGTTGCTGTACAACTTTATAACAACTTAAACGTCTTCGCGATCACCTTAGCTTCTTTATAAATTGCATCCCATTTAGCATCTTCCATTTCCGGTGCACCGGTATTATCTCCACTACTTGAGTAATAAAAAGCATAGGTAGCATTTTGCTTCATAGAGACCATTGGAGCATCTACTATTGCTGGATCTTCTTGTGAAGCCAAAGGGACAACAAATATAGTTAGCACCTTGTCTGCATTTTGATCAGCAGTAAAAGAATACGCTGCTTTAATAGGCATGAGCGATTTGTAGGTAGCAGTCACATCGCTTATTTTAGGTTGCCCCCAACTACCAAAGTCTAAGGAAAATTGGTATTCAGTATTGGTATAAAGTGAAGTCGGCACAGAAACGGTATCCGTTGCCGGAGTAGAAGATACAGACGCTTTACTATTGAGCTTAATTGTTGAAGTTACTGCTTCTTGAATTTCAGCACAACCGTTAGGCAAACCACTACCATCACTAAAACCAGTACCGCAACTAGAGACAAAGAGCAGATATGAAGGACTTACCTGGAAGGGATAGCGCATAGCCCCACCATCACAAATATCAAAATCCCGCTTAAAATCATCTAAAGATTGATAATTAGGCTTATTGGCCATCGCTATTACGATCCATTCACTTGGACTTTGTGATGCTCCATTATAAACAAAATGATACTCTGTTGCTTTGTCAGTTGGCGCATACATTTTGAGTACCGTAGCAAAATGCTCTCTGGTTGAGTTTACTCCACATCCCTTAGAATTGCTTACTAATTCATCCAATGAGAATCCCTGCCTCACTAAGAAACTTGTCTTTTCAATACTTTTCACCTTACCATTAGATGCAAAGCTAAACTCATTAACCATCTCATTGACAGTAAGTGGTGAAGGTGTCACGAGATTAGTATTTGCCGTAGATGACGGTGAGCTGGTAGTTATGATTTGAACACTAGCACTTGGCAATGGAGAAATAGTAGTACCCATCACAGTTGTCTCAGGTGTGTTACCACATGCAGCAAATAATACGGTGAGCATACTAACTCCAACCAACTTTAAAAAAGCATTCATAAAAAAATAATAAACAAGCTAGTTATAGTGAATCCCTGTTAGTTTCTCAAGTAAACAATAACTATTGATACCGCGGTAGGCCGCTATCAGGTAACTTATTAGCGATGAGCTGCTCCAAAAAGGGCAAAATCCAGTTAGATCTAAATGAAAAATCTTTCAATGTAGCCATATCCAAAGATACCCATCGAATTTCTAAAATTTCACTTAAATTATAAGAAAAATGTTGAACATCTTGTTTGAGCTCCACCAAATATACATGTTTACATGTAGCCTCAGCCTTTTCATGAATAATTCCCAAAGGTCGGTAATCATACAAATGTGACTTGATACCAGTTTCTTCATACAATTCTCTCATCATCCCTTCCTCTAAGCTCTCACCTTTATCCAATTTACCTCCAGGAAACCCCCAAAGACCATTTTTATCTTTGGGTTTATTGATCCGAACCAGCAACACCTTGCCACCATGGATGACAACAGCACCAGCAGCAACATGAACCTTCAACGCTTTGCGCATGATGGGATATTGTTAAAAACTAAAATTGAGAATCAAACTTGAACACACTAAAACCCAAGCTGAAATTCGTCTTTCGTAAAGTTAACTTCGCAATGAGAATTATTTATTCCCATCTTTAATCGCTTCCCATTCCAATTTAAGATCTTCAATAAGCTTTTTCACAACGGCTTCAGTCCATTTCTTCGCTTTAGAATAAGACGCTACCGCTTCTTCTACGATAGCATGGTATTTCTTTTGAGTGAGCTTTGATTTTGCTCCAAGCTGTTCAATCATCGCCAATACTTGGGCTCTAATTTCAATATAGTTTTGCTCTAATTCATTATTCACTTTACCAAAAGTGCTATAAACAATTTCTTGTACTTGATTGCGAGTTTTGCCAAATTTTTTAGCTAAAGTAGTAGCTTGCTTGGCAATGTCTTTGCGCAACTGTTTACCAGATTTTGGTGCCAATACCAATCCCAAAGCAGCACCAATCGCTGCTGCCACTGCTACGCCCAAGAGAGCTGATCCATTTCCACTATTTTCTAGCTGAGACATTTCATGAATTTAATTACCTTCACTATACCTGTTTTTGGAAATTGGCCAAAATTTTATAAAACTACAGCGATGAAAAACGAGCCCCCAAAACCAAAAGCTTTCTTACTAATCATTACTAAAAAATATTTTAGAATTAGGCCAAACAAATTGATCAAAACTCACCTTGAACCTTGTATCGATAGCGTCTAACTTATGTACAAGATCTTGTATCAAGCACTAAAGCGCACCACAAGATATAGCATTAACGTTATTCTCATGCCCCAAATCCTTCAGATCAAAAAACGCGACAATACCATTGCCGATTTTGATGTCCAAAAAATCAGTCAGGCGATATTCCGTGCTGCACAATCAGTAGGTGGTGATGACACGATCGAGTCTGATCGTTTAGCACAAATGGTCTCAGACATGCTCAACCAAAAGTTTAAGCATACTTCTATTCCATCAGTAGAAGAAGTTCAAGATATTGTCGAAAAAGTATTGATTGAAGAAGGGCATGCCAAAACAGCAAAGGCTTATATCCTGTACCGTGAAAAGCGCCGTCAAATTCGTGATGAACAAATGGCAGTAATGAATGGCTTTACTACTAAATTACCATTTACTATGAATGCTTTACGCGTTATAGCTGGTCGTTATTTAGTACGTGATGATATCAAAGGACAAATTATCGAGTCTCCTGAAGGGATGTTCCATCGTGTTGCTGATTCATTGGCAGCCATTGAGAAAAATTATGGCAAAAATGAGAATGAAATCAAACATGTGGCAGGTAAATTCTGGGAAATTTTAAGCAGCTTTGAATTCACTCCAGCCGGCCGAACACTGGCTAATGCTGGAGCGCCCACTCCGCTGATTTCCAATTGTATTGTCTTACACATGGAAGACAGTATGAAAGGTATCTTCAAAACACTCAGTGATGCCGCTTTGCTTCAAAAAGCAGGATCTGGCCTTGGTTTCCCATTCCACTTACTTCGTCCAGCAGGAGCATTCTGTAAGAGCTCACGTGGCACAGCTGGTGGCCCAGTGTCATTCTTGCATGTATACAATGAAGCATTTGGTGTCATCAAACAGCAAGGTCGTCATGGTGCCAATATGGCCGTGATGCGCGTTGACCACCCAGATATTCTTGAATTTATTCACTGCAAAGCAGTCGAGGGCCGAATTAAGAATTTCAACATTTCTGTAGGCATTACCGATGAATTCATGGCTGCAGTAAAATCAAACAGCAAAGAGCCTTGGATGTGTCAGTTCAACGGAGTAAAGATGAAGCCTCGCCGTGTCTACCGTAATAAAGATATGGTGATCGACAAAATCGAAGAAGAAACACTCACAGCATCAGAATTATTGCATGAAATCGTGACCGCAGCTTGGCACAATGGAGAACCAGGCGTCGTATTCTTGGATGCAGTGAATCGCACCAATCCAGTACCAAAACTAGGCTCAATCGAAGCTTGTAACCCTTGTGGAGAACAATTCCTTCACGATGGTGATGTGTGTAATCTAGGCTCTCTCAATCTTGAGAAATTTGTCGTAGACGGCAAAGTAGATTACGAACGCCTCAAGGTAGTAACCGGCATTGCTATTCACATGCTCGACAATGTGATTGACTTGACCGATTTCCCAGTTGAAAAAGTAAATCTCACTTTCCGTGGCAATCGTCGTATCGGCTTAGGTATTATGGGCTTTGCTGACATGCTCTACCAATTAAAAGTACCTTACAATTCTGAAGAAGGGATTCGTACAGCTGAAGCAGTAATGAGTACTATTCAGAAAGCTGCCCATGAAATGTCTCAAAAACTTGCTGAAGAAAAAGGTGTATTCCCCAACTATGAGCTGAGTATTTTCAAAGAAGCAGGTGTTAAAATGCGCAATGCTGCATTAACAACAATTGCACCAACTGGATCAATTGCCATGATTTATGATGTTTCAAGTGGAGTAGAGCCATATTTTGCTCTTTCTTATTACAAACAAAATGTAATGGGTGGCCAAAGTCTTTACTACGGCAATAAGCACTTTGAAAAAGAACTGAAAGATCGCGGGCTTTACTCTCAAGAGCTAATGCAAAAAGTAGCTGAACATGGCACCATCCAAGACATTGAAGAAATTCCTGAAGATATCAAAAAGATTTATGTCACTGCTATGGATATCTCTGCGGAAGATCATATTCGCATGCAAGCTGCTTTCCAAAGACATATCGACAATAGCATTTCTAAAACAGTAAACTTTGCCAATTCTGCTACTAAAGAAGATGTAATGAATGGTTACCTCTTAGCTTGGGAATTGGGTTGTAAGGGATGTACTGTTTACCGAGATGGTAGCCGTGAGGTACAAGTCCTGAGTGTCAAAGGCAAAGACGATAAAAAGTCAAAACAAGTCGATGACAGCGAAACTCCTATCGATGCCCAAATCAACTTAGAGGTACAAGAGCTCAAATCTTTATCTAAAGCTGAACTAATGAAAAAAGGCATTTGTCCTGAATGTCAGAACAAATTAGTCAAAGAAGAGGGCTGTGCTAAATGTCACAACTGTGCATTCTCAGTTTGCGCTCTTTAGTTAACAATTAAGCCCCCTAAAAGGCTCAGAGAAATATCTCTGGGCTTTTTTAGTATTTGTCCGAAGTGAAGAAAAAGGATATAAATATAATTAATGAAAAGCTACGCAATTTTAGATTCTACAATCTAGAATCTAAATGGCGAGACCAGAATTGTTCCAGACTTTTACCAACGGGCCCGCTTCGGGGCAACTTTAAACAATCTCTGAAATTTGATCTCACCTACAATGTCTCAAGATCTCTCCTTCATTCTTCCTCTACCAATTATTCGCATTCTGGGCTTGAGTTGTACCCAAATAGGCCTATTCGCTTATAGCGAGAACTGCCAATTGCGCATGAGTAGTGAAAAAATTGCTTCTTTGTCTGAGCATTATGACTTTTTAGTCGCTCTTGAGGCCAATGATATCAGTGAATATCAGCCACTATTAAAAAAATCTGGGATTATTTTGTACAATGAAAATACTATCCCTACATTGCGTGTACATCCTTGGTATGATGAGCAAAGAACCTATATTCCGATTGCCTTGGATAGCTTTAGCAAAATTTGGGGACCAATCGAGACATTTCGTCCATTCACAGCCTTAGGAGCAATAGCGGCACTCATTGGTTTGGACATAGAATCTCTTTTTTACTATTTACCTACAGATACGGCTTTCCCTAAAACTACCTATCAAGATTGTATTACAGCTGGACTGGGTTACATTCGTGGATTGGATCGAGAGAGCGCCAGCAAAATTAAACCAATAGCGTATGATAGCTCACGTCTTTATATCAGTGGCTTTGATGCTGTTTGTCTTGCACTGCGCAAAGTCGACCACCCCACTATTGCCAATCCCCACCCTGAATACAATGCATTTGGTACTGCTTTGACTGCCAGCTGTAAACATTATGATGTTAAGGAGCAGGAAGGTAGCTCTGCAATTCTTGCTCCATTCGCGCTACTACCCCAATTACAAAAGGCGTATCACAATCATGTGATCATTGTTCATCATCATGATGAAACAGCCTTATTTAGAGCTACTACGCAATCACACAGTTACCTTGCTTCAGATTTAGCATCACTCTACAGTCATATTTATTTGGCTATGCT
>CAZXKW010000061.1:0-6252 GCA_964641565.1 uncultured Candidatus Peribacteria bacterium | reverse complement strand
GGCTTTTTGTTAACGGCTATCAAGTGGTCGTCCTCAAATAAAATTTCTAAATCAATTGCTTCAGGAATGATACGGTTACGTTCTTCGGGGATATTCGTAACTGATAGGGTCTTATTGATGCTTTTGATAACATGACCTGGTTTAGTAACGATACGATCATCACAAAGTACTGCACGATCAGCGATAAGCTTACGTACTTGGTTTCTACTGAGCTGGGTGAATGTGGCTAAAACTACATCAACTCTTTGGCCATAATGGCTAGTCTCTAGGGTAAATTGGATGGGGGTCATGGCCATTGTTTAGTTGCCAGAGCAATACGTGCTGCAGCTTGTTCTGCTTGTTGTTTGCTTGATCCTTGTCCAGTAGCTAAAAGTTCATCATTGATATAAGCGCCCATAATAAAGAGGCGATCGTGAGCTGGGCCACTTTCTTCGATTACTTTGTAAGTTGGAGTGACTCCCACGCTAGCTTGGGCCTTTTCTTGTAGAGAAGATTTTGCATCAATGTGTAAACTCTCTGCAATGATTGTATCCAAGGTGGGAAGGAGAAACTCTAAAATCATTTTTTCACTTGCAGCATAGCCTTGGTCCAGATAGATTGCTCCGATGACTGCTTCAAATGTATTAGCCAATAAATAATTTTTTTCTCGTCCACCAGATTTCTCTTCCCCTTTGCTCA
This sequence comes from uncultured Candidatus Peribacteria bacterium, assembly GCA_964641565.1. Taxonomy (GTDB): domain Bacteria; phylum Patescibacteriota; class Gracilibacteria; order RBG-16-42-10; family RBG-16-42-10; genus JAGNZB01. The sequence goes on along the minus strand of CAZXKW010000061.1, from coordinate 5,574 downwards.
ATAAAATATAGTCACCTAATCGTAAATTTTTAGCTACTGCAGCTAAATTATCCTTTTTTACTAGAGCCGATCTCAGTAAGGTTAGTTCACCTTCAGATAAAGGAAAATTTTGGTAAAGGTAATTAGTCACGGCTAATTCTAAAACCGCATCACCTAAAAATTCTAGGCGCTCATTGTGGCTAGCTGCCTCATCATGTTCATTGACATAAGAGCGATGTACCAAGGCTTCGTAGAGTAGCTTTTGGTCCTTAAACTCAATACCGAGCTGGGATTGCAATTCAGACAGTGCTGGGGCTGACATTGTGCTCTTGCTTAAAGATAGATGATAAAACACCATTGATAAATTTCGCGCTATTATCGGTACCAAACTCTTTCGCTAGTTCTACTGCTTCATTGATGGCTACCAATGGAGGAACATCATCTTTACAAAAAAGGAGCTCAAAAACAGCTATTTTGAGAATTGATTGGTCAATAAATGCAAGCTCAGCAAAAGGCCAGCTAGGAGCATATTTAGCTACTAACTCAGCTGTAAGTGGTTGTTTTTCTAAGGCGCCGGTGAAGATCTTCAAAGCGAAGTCTTCACTGTTTTTATCTAGCGCCCCTTTTTTGGCTAAGGTCTCTTCGAGGTTGCGGCGAAGGATGCTCTCAGGGGAGAGTTGGGCGCGGAAGTTGCTTTCAAACAAGCTCTGCATTACCAGAATTCGTAGTAAATGACGATTCGCGCTCATGCCAATGAAAAATTAAGCTTCGCTGTCGGTCTTGTCTTCTTTTGCTGTCTTAGCTGCTTTAGGAGCTGCTTTTTTCTTAGCAGGTTTTTCTGCTTTTGCTGTCTTTCCTTCAGTAGTTGCTACAGACTTGGTCTTAGTATTTTTACGCTTACGTAAATCTTCGCCATCATCAATATAAATATGTGCAGGTTTGAGTTCATTGCCACGACCATAAGGTACCAGGACAAGAGCATCAGATAGACGCTTTTGTTCTTTCTTTACCCAAGTGCGGTAGCGACGATTGGTGCGTGTTTTGGACGTTTTTTTCTTTGGTACTGCCATAAAATAAAGGAATAAAAATGATAACTATTTAGGTGGGAATAATGATTTCAAGTGACTAAAAGGGTTCTCTGATTGCTGCTCTTGAGCACAAGTACAAGTTTTTTTATTGAAGTCTATACCACAATTGGGACAAAGTCCTGCGCAATCATCTCGGCACAGTGGATTACTATCAGCGCTAAAATGAAGTTCTTGCTCTACTATAGGTGTAATATCCAAGATTGCGCCATCTGGGTGCTGTTCTAAGAGGGGAAAATCATTTTCCGCCGGAGTATGCAAAGAAAAGCTTTCCAAAGCCGCGTCAATACTAGTGATTTGCTTACAGTCTGTCAAACAACGTACACAGGCTTGGGTGTAAGTATAAGGATCACTATCTACAGCAATCAAAAGGGTGTCTCCTAAGTAGGTAATGGTGCCTGTTAATTGGCTGTGTTTCTTAAATTTTATGTTTGGAAAAGTATAATTAGTTAAATCAAATGAAAAGTCTTGAGTTGCACCAATTTCTTTATCCAGTAATTCTTGAATAGGAATAATGAATGGATGTGGTTTCTGATCTGTCATAGATGTCACGAAATAGTTTGAGCTAAATTGCGGGCTAAGTTGAGAGCGTCAGCCCTATTCTCTACTTGATGATCAAGTTGGGACTCATATATCTGAGCCAGTATTTTACCTAGCTTTGGCCCTGGTTTCAAATGGAGCTCTTTGATGAGATCATTGCCAGTCAGTAGGGGGTGTGGTTGGTCAGGATATTTGGCTTCAATATCTTTTACTACGGCTTCAATTTCATGATAGAGACTCAAGTCCAAAGGACGAGATCCACTAGCATCTGCTTTGAACAAGCCTAAAAGATTAGGAAAGCGGTCATCTTTAATCCATTTACGCTTACGATTGTCAGGCATGTCTCTCAATGCCACCCACATCATGTGATGCGATGTGAGATAGACAATCTCATCAACAAAGTTATTAGGAAATCGCAGTCTTTGCAGTACTTGTTTACTGATCACAGCTGACTGCTCAGCATGACTGTCGAAGCGAATACGTTCTGCAATATGAAATGTATTTACCTTGCCACTATCATGTAACAAGGTGGCCCATACCAAGGTAAGGTTGTCAGTAATACCAATGCTCTCTAAGGCCGTTAGTGTATGCTCAAAAACATCTCCTTCCGTATGATACTGGAAGGGTTGGGTAATCCCTCGCATTGCTTCAATCTCGGGGAGTAGAATGGTTAATAAACCAAATTCATGAAGATCTCGAAGGGCTTCAGCACGATTGGCATCTAAAAGTAACAAATTGAGCTCATCGCGAATGCGTTCTACACTGATTCTTTCCACGGAATGAGCTAATTGGTGCAGAGCTTGGTAGGTGTCAGGATGGTAACGGAAACCTAAGCGGTTTTTAAATCTGATTGCCCGTAAAATACGTAGGCCGTCTTCTTGAATACGTTCTGCGGGATTACCAATAAACCTGATCAGTTTTTCTTTGATATCAATTTGACCATCGACAAAGTCTAATACCTTTTCAGTAAAAGGATCATAAAAAAGTCCATTGATAGTAAAGTCGCGTCTTTTGGCATCTTCTTCAGCTGAGGTAAAGGTCACATAATCAGGCCGGCGACCATCGCTATAGCCGCTGTCCGAGCGGAATGTGGCGATCTCAAAATGATGTTTGTTGTGGGTCACTAATGTAACCCCAAAGTGCTTACCAATAGAGACAGTATGAGGAAATAATTCTTCAATTTGTTCTGGTAAGGCATTGGTGACGATATCATAGTCCTTGGCAGTTTTCTGCAGGAGCATATCGCGCACACAGCCGCCTGCCAGATATGCCTCAAAACCTGCCTTGTGTAATGTTTCCAGTAAATGAAGAGCAGCTTGATACATGATCAATGACGTTTAAAATGATGATTGATTTCAGTGAATTGCATCGAAAGTCGGAAAGGTCGCCCATGGGGACAAGTGTAAATACCAGGCAGATAGGCGACATCGTCAATGAGTCTTTGTAGTTCTGGAATAGTTAAAGCATCATTGAACTTTACTGCTGCTTTGCAGGCCATAGTATGCAACATGTCGTCTTCGAGATGTTCTAGATTTTGTTTAACACTTTGGTCAGGTGTTTCACTGAGACTATTCTGCAGGATGGCAGCCCAATCTAATTGGTCACTATGGACTATAGCTGGAATAGCTGTAATGGTCCAAGTGGAGGGACTGACCTGTTCTAAGTCGATACCCAGAGCATGATAGAGACCGAGGCGTTCACTGAGCATTATGCTTTGCTCGGCTGATACGTCAAAAGGGATAGCTACTAATAATGGTTGACTGGCATGACTTAGTCTGGCTTGTTTGAATTGTTCATACAATAAACGCTCATGAGCGGCATGTTGATCAAAGAGTAACAGGTGATCTTGGTCTACGGCCAAGATATAAGAGTTACTGATCTGACTTAAGACTCTAATCGGTTTGGCTTCTGGAATCACAAAGAGAGATTCAGTTGCACTAACATCCACAGAAGGAGCCGGGTTGGTTGGTGCGTTTAAATCAAATTGCTGGGCATAATAGGTAGACTGTCGTTGTTGTACAAAATGACCAGATGGTACGGGATAACTGGGTGACGGAGAAGCACTAGTTGATGATTGATAATTTGGGCTCACAGCAAATTGCTGGCTACTTAAAAATTCCCGAATCTGGCGGTAAAGAAAACTATACACCTGATCTGGATCACTAAATCGCACTTCACTTTTGCGAGGATGAACATTGACATCTACACTATCGGGAGCCACTTTTAAGTGAATAAAGAAAATAGGAAATTCGTTGCTTAATAAAAAGCCTTGATAAGCATCGCTAATAATTTTATTGAGGCGAAAGTCCTGAATGATTCGGCCATTGATACTGATCATTTGTTGGCTGCGATTGGTGCGTTTGATCACGGGTGAAGAGATCACCATATCAGCACTGAGAACACTATCTTCAGCGTGCACTGAGTACATCTTACCAGCCAACTCCTTGCTCATGATTTGGTAAAATCTTTCTAACAATAATGTTTCAGGTGGGGCATTGAGCAACTCTTTATTTTCATGAAATAGCTCAAAGTGAATGTGGGGGAAGGTGAGGGCAATTTCTTGAACTAAGCGAGTGATGGCAGCTAATTCCTGTCTATCACTTTTTAAAAACTTACGTCGCGCAGGTACTTTTGCAAAAAGATGCTCTACTCGAATAGTTGTACCTTGCTGACGGGAGATAATTGCTTCTTCAACTATTTCGCCATGATTGAGTACTAGGTTTTTTCCTTCTGGTGCACTGACTGTAGTGCTAGTCTCCACGGTCACCATGCTCACTGAAGCAATACTGGCGAGTGCTTCTCCCCGAAACCCCAAGCTGACTAAACGATCTAAGTCACTAAGTTCAGTGATCTTGCTGGTAGCATGACGAAGAAAAGCTTTTTTGATTTCAGAGCTAGCAATGCCAGAACCATTGTCGATAATTTCAATCAAAGATTTGCCTCCATTGCGTAAATAAATACTAATATGAGTAGCTCCGGCATCAATGCTATTTTCCAAAAGCTCTTTGACAATAGAAGCCGGTCGCTCTACGACTTCGCCAGCCGCGATCTGATTGATCACCTGCTCTGGTAGAATGTGAATGGAATCCATATGATAGTAATTAATTGCGAAGTGCGAATGGCGAATTGAGAATTTTTACTCCATAATTCATCCTGAACGAAGCGCAGTGGAGTTGAAGGATCTGGCCTATATTAGGTCTAATGGAGTGCTACTCACCCCTTTGGGGCAACTTTCAACTGCTCGGCATCTGCCTTTTGTTGTAATTGCTTCAGCATCACCAGGGCATCAAAAGGAGTGAGGCGGTCGCAGTCTAGGCTTGCTAATTCTTTGATAAAATGAGGGAGTTGGGGAGGTGAGTTGGTTGAGAATAAAGTTGGTTCTGAAGCTTGAGAGTGAGTTTCTGGGGAATCTTTTTCTTCCAGATTTTTGAGAATATTTTTAGCGCCCTCAATTAAAGTAGTGGGCAGTCCAGCTCTTCTGGCTACTTCTAGACCATAGCTTTTGCCGATGCCGCCGGGGACAATTTTATAGAGAAAGGTGACTTGATCTCCGTGTTGAGCAATAGCGACACTGGCATTTTTGCCCTTTGGTAATTGGTCTATCACGCTGATTAATTCATGATAATGACTGGCAAATAATGTTTTTGCTTGGGTGATGCGTAGTAAATGCTCACAGAGAGCCCAGGCAATACTGAGACCATCATAAGTAGATGTACCACGGCCAATTTCATCGAGAATGATCAGACTCTTACTGGTGGCAGTTCGCAAAATATTTGCGGTCTCACTCATCTCTACCATGAATGTAGACATGCCTCGAAGGAGATAATCTTGAGCTCCAATGCGAGTAAAGATTCTATCGACTAGTGGTAGTTTAGCTTTGGTAGCGGGAACAAAACTACCGATCAAGAAGAGAATTTGAATGAGTGCTACTTGTCGCAAATAGGTACTTTTACCGCCCATATTGGGGCCA
>CAZXKW010000060.1:0-6304 GCA_964641565.1 uncultured Candidatus Peribacteria bacterium | reverse complement strand
GATTTGGGCCAATCTTTATTCAGACGTGCCTGCTCGCGCTCTTCAATGAGTACTTTCTCTTCTGCGGTAATCGTTTGAGTATCCAGAGAGATCTGAAATAAACTAAAGAAATTTTGGAAAAGACTGAGCGCATGTTCTTGCTCTACTGGTGACAAACCATCACCATCAAGAGCTGTATTTACCACATTGCTATAACTAAACAAAGCGCCTAAGGCATTGGGAGTATTCAAATCATCATCCAATGATTGATAAAAGTGCAGACTAAATTGTTCTAGATCTGGTCGTATACCTGAAAGTGCATCATTGACCATAGCTGCACGGATGCGCTGATACGTTTGATCCAAGCGCTCCCACGACTTATAAGCTGCTGCTAAATTTTCAAAAGTAAAATCTAATTGTGAACGGTAATGTGCTGACAAAACTAAGAATTTAAAGATATGGGCAGCCTGAGCAGGTGTTCCCAAGAAACCTTGCTTTTGCCATGCCTCATATAAGCTAGCCAAGGTATAAACATTGCCTTTAGACTTAGACATTTTTTCTCCCCCAATCAACAAATGGCGCTTGTGCAGCCAAAAGTTTACAAATTTCTTACCACTCACGCCCTCACTTTGCGCAATCTCACATTCATGATGAGGAAAAATATTATCCTCCCCACCTGTATGAATATCCAATTCCTCGCCCAAATACTCCTTACTCATAGCACTACATTCTATATGCCAACCTGGATATCCCCTACCCCATGGACTATCCCAAAGCATCACATGATGAGGCTGATCTGTTTTCCAAAGTGCAAAGTCAGCAGGATGCTTCTTATTAGGATTCACCTCTACTCGCGCACCAGCAATTAAGGCATCTACCTTATTACCAGAGAGTTCACCATACTTACCCCAACTCTCCACGGAGAAATAAACCCCATCAGCAGCCTTGTAAGCAATTCCTTTTTCAATTAACTGCTCAATCATCTGAATCATGCCAGCAATATGCTCAGTCGCCTTTGGTTCTACATCGGGCACAGACAAGCCCAATATCTCACAGTCTCGATGAAAAGCTTCAGTATAAAACGCCGCAATTTGCCAAGGATCCTTGCCCTCTACCTTGGCTGCTTTCAACATTTTATCCTCACCACTATCAGCATCATCTACCAAATGCCCCACATCAGTGATATTACGAACATGGGTAACTTTATAGTTCAAAAACTTCAGATAATTTTTGAGAAAATCGACAAAAATATAGTGTGAAAAATTACCAATATGGCCATAATTATACACAGTCAGACCACAAGTATAGAGTTTGACAGTCTTATCACTGAGAGGTATAAACTCACGCTTGCTCTTGCTTAGGGTATCGTAAAGAAAAAGTGACATGGCTATGTTTATAAACATAGCCACTGTAGCAAATTTACCTATAATTACTAATCACAAGTATTTATGGTAGAATGTTAGGATATATAACTATAATTTATGGCAAGAAGACCTCGTAGAAACACTCTTAATCATTGGCAGCGCCCAAGAAAAAGCCCGAAGCCAAACACCAGATCGAGTCCGAGTAACCACTCGAGATGCTGTTGAATTGAGTATTCCTCATGCCTTTGCTGCATACAGAGACAGAATCGTAGCAATAGTAACAGCAGTTAATGCCACCCCAAGTGAAAGCCACGAAAAACTACAACAGTATCTCACAGCATTAAGTAATGACAGTCAATTAAGTGCGCGATATCATACTGAAGTTGCTGCGGCAAGAACGATGTTAGGAAGCATTATGGGCGGCAATTGGAAAGATATTGTTGCAGCGTGCAAAAAACATGAAATACTTCTGCCCATGCTATCAAGCTTAAATCACTAGAGCTATGTCTACCAGAAGACCATCTTCATTTGCAGATTTCAGAGAGAGCCTATGGATGGGACGGGCATCCTATGAACCTTATCGAACTAAAGTTAGACAAGTCGTAGGCCAAGTAGATACACCCGGGACAGTTCCTACCTCACCCGTGGTGAACAAAATTATGCAGGACATCAACACGCTTCGAAACGATATTATTTTAGAAGAAGATGAAGATAAATTAAGACTACGAATCAATGAAATAGATGCTTTACGTTTAGCACGAGTACCTGCAGGCAATAATATTTTGGTAATATTTCAAGGAGGAGCAGATGTAAAATTTCTCAATGATGAATTAGTGGGCCCAGAATTAACGAACGTGATCATTGAAAAAAGAGATGAACTCACTGAAGTTGGGCTCCAATATTTTGGCCTAGCTGAAGAAAATAATTACCTCTACTCTAACCATAAAACTGATCGCTACTGGATTGGTCCAAGTAATATCGCTAAAGCTTTAGGAAAAATCCAAACAACTCTCCCACCCTCCCACCTTAGTATAACCACATCCAATCCAGCAGTTGGTGGCGAAGAATCTATGGAAGTCATCCGCTATGCACTAAAAAAGATCGAACAGGATGTACAAGCTGCTATAAGAACAATTTTAGAAGGACACGCAGTTAAATTGCGAGCTCAAGATCAAGATTCAGTTCAAGCACAAAAAATAGATTATTGGTTAGAACATGATTTGTCTAAGTTCAAATTACATTTTGGACTATCAGGCACAATTCCATCTAATGATAATGAAACAGCAAACCTTAGAGATCGTTTCTGGGCTGATCAACAGGCTGAATGGAGTGCACGCGCAGCTCTCAACCAAGATCGCCAAGGTATACACTTTGAGTTGATTAAAATGATTGATTATATTGCTACAATTCGGGCTGAAGTTCTTAAAGACCCAGACTTGGAAGAATTTTTTGAAACTGATACAGATACTGAAGCACGCGTCCTAAAAAAAGATATTGTTCATAATCTACGCAAGTGGCATAGCTTTCAAAAGCTCCACGCAGATCAACCTGTTCTTTTAAAGCGATATCAAAAACTTCGCCGCTATTATACTGCAATCAATAGTGTTGACTATATTCTCCCTTGGGCCAACGTTGAAGAAGCAGAAGACAGCATCAAACGTTTAGATAAAGTTAGCAAATCCCATGATAATATACATGAAATGAAGCAGGTGTTGTTGCAAGATCAGCGCGATACCAGAGATGGAACTACTACCTATTTCCACTATCAAGGGACTGAACACAGTAATGCCCTCTATGTATCATTTGACGCTATTGGTATGGGCGACATCAATGCTCGTGATATTGAGACTACTATTACTAAGGCTATTGATTATCTCGCCAGAAATAGAACAACTACCCCCACACAAACTATTCAAACTAATTTAAGGCTAGCAATTAGTAATGTGGGCAAAAAAGTAACAGTTGCAATCAAAGAAAAATTTGCCAAGGCTAGAGAAATGATTGAAGAAGCTACTAATCAAGCGAAAATTTATACAACCCGGGGTGGAGATGAATGGCATGTAATAATACCTGACTCTGAAAAGATTGATGCATTGCATATATGTAAACAAGTATGGGAAATCGCTCAATCCCAAAATTTACGAGCCACAATTTCTTTCAAAGCATCCACAGCAACGCTTGATGACGGCCAAAGAGTTGCAGACCACCACGAAGCACTTGATGTTAATGAACGTAATAATGCCTTAATCAAAGAATTTGAAAATGCAGGCCTGAAGGGAATTATTGCTATCCCTCCAGCAGAAGGTGAACATACAGCAGCCCTTTTGTATTATCAGGGTCGATGGAAAGAAGTGAGTAATATAAACATCATTAACGGCGCAATTACCCGCTTAAGAGATTTGGGACTGCAAGTTACTATGGATGGTGTGATGGGCGTAGTGGCAGCAACCGCAACTTCGGCTTAAAACAATCTACAATTGAATTGAAAATCCAATTTGCATGAACAGCTAAATTGCTCAAGCAAAAGATTCAGATAAGTAAATATCTTAAACTAAAAGCAAGTACTACTGCATCAATTGCAGGAGCTATCGAACTAGCAAAGCTTCGAGATCTACCTATCAATCAAGACACTATCATTGGCATATTAGTTGGTGCCCCTACCTAAAACTTCAATTACCTTGTAGCTGCTCAGATGACCTTTTATTAGAAGGATTTGGCTAGGAGAAACTCGAAAATGCTTAGCTAAAAGTAAAATGAGCATTTTATTTGCTTTACCCATCACTGGCAAAGTACCGATACTCACTACCATATCGCCACTTTTTGACACACTAATAATCGAGGTTGGCCTTTTGGGATGAGCTTTAACTGTGACATGAATTATCTGAGACATAGTACTCAGACAAGCAACTTTCCTAAACCAAAGATAACCAATTCTGCTATCCAACCAATAGCCAGAAAAATAATAATCGGTGAAAAATCCATCATCCCCATTCGCATTTGAGGAAAGAAACGATACACAAGATTAAATAATGGATTGGTAACATCCATTACCAATCTACCCAAGAAATTATTCTTAGCAGCTGGAAACCAGCTCATCAAAACACGAGCTAGTATCAACAGAGACAAAATCCGTTCTAAATAATGAACAAATATTTGTAAGAAAACGATGATACTAGTCATCAGTAGTATTATTTACCGACTTGGCGACGCATAAATGTTGGAACCTCTACATCAGCATCCATACTCTCATTTTGAGAGTTGGCAGGAGTAGATTGAGTCACTTTTGGTGACACCTTTGGAGTAGCATATGCAGATTGCTTAGCAATGCTATTTACTGGAGACAAGTTTACTTGTTTACCAAAGAAATTATTTTGCTTTGGCGCCTGTTTAGCACTCAATGCGTTCTTATATGGATCGTTCATACCACTACTGAGACGGCGGTTGATACTTGGAGCTGCGGTATTATTAGCTGCTTCAGAAGCATCAAATCCAGTAGCGATCACGGTTACCTTGATTTCACCAGCAGATTTATCATCGATTACTGTACCAAAAATAATATTTGCATCTTCAGCCGCTGATTCAGTCACCACTTTTGCAGCTTCATCTACTTCAAACATACTGAGATCAGTACCACCAGTGATATTAATCAAAATACCTTTAGCACCAGCAATAGACAGATCCAAAAGTGGACTTTCAATAGCCGCTTTTGCTGCTTCCAATGCACGGTTTTCACCAGTTCCATAACCAATACCCATCAATGCTGAACCAGAGTTCTTCATTACTGAACGGACATCTGCGAAGTCTACATTGATCATTCCATGAACATTGATCAAATCAGAAATACTTTGTACAGCTTGACGAAGTACATCATCCACAATCTCAAAAGCATCAGTAAGTGGTGTCTTGCGATCAATCAAAGCCAATATGCGATCATTAGGGATAGTAATCAAACTATCTACGCAAGCCTTCAATTCACCAAAACCAGCCTCAGCTACCAAAGAGCGACGTTGTCCTTCAAAAGAAAAAGGTTTAGTCACTACACCGATAGTCAATGCTCCCATATCTTTTGCTAGTTGAGCAATGACTGGTGCAGCCCCAGTTCCAGTACCACCACCAAGACCACAGGTAATAAATACCATATCAGCCCCAGTTAATACTTCTTTGAGAGAATTGATATCCTCCTCAGCTGCTTTCTTACCAATATCTGGATTAGCACCTGCTCCCAATCCTTTGGTAGTTTGGACACCGATATGAATCTTGTGATCTGCTTGTGATGAAGCCAAAGCTTGAGCATCAGTATTCACGGCAATAAATTGCACATCAATACGAGATTTGATCATGCTCTCGAGAGCATTGTTTCCACCTCCACCGACACCGACTACAAATATTTTTGCTTGAGTCTGTGGTTGTTGGCTTGATGATTTCTTGGAATCCATAGAAAGAAATTAATGAGAGTTAGCAGGGGTTTAATAAATGTACAGCTGTTCGATGGGTGATAGTAATACAAAACTAGAATATTGACAAGTTCTACTTAATATTTTCTTTTATACTAGCGTATAAAACTTCGCAACCACTCCTTCACTGTAGTAAAAACTGAGGTCTTATGCAATTTTACCTGGGGTTCATTACGCATACCCCATAGCAAGAGCCCAATCACAGTAGCGTATGCAGGATCGTCTATATTATCTACCACACCTTCTACTTCGACTGGATATCCTACTTGTACAGGCAAATTCAACATTTGCTTCGCCACTTCTACGCAACCCGGTATCTTTACTCCTCCACCAGTCAGGACTATACCAGCAGGCAACAATCCATCACGATTAATCTTACGCAACTCCTTACCTACCATATCAAATATTTCTTGCATGCGAGCTTCCACAATTTGGGCCAATAAGTGAAGTGACACACTCTGAGTGTCTACATGACTAATCAAAGAAAGATCAATCATATCATTAGAA
>CAZXKW010000059.1:0-6322 GCA_964641565.1 uncultured Candidatus Peribacteria bacterium | reverse complement strand
AAAAATAGTGCAAGATAATTCGCTTACAGCTGCAAAGGCTAATCTTTACTCTAAGGATGCCAATAAAAGTATTGGTTACACTGATGGAGAAGCTCAAGAGTTACGTGCATTAGATATGTTGGCAAATACTGGAGATCGATCGAGCTCCTCGGTGGAACTTTTTAGCCAGTGCGATGATCGTTTTACTACTTATCACTTTTCACCTTTAAGAGGTAATCTGATTAAGCATATTCCAATTAATAGTGATGATATAGTCTTGGAAATTGGTTGTGGGTTCGGTGCTATTACCCGTGCTTTGGCAGAGAAGCAACCAAAAGAGCTAATTGCTATTGAAGGCAGTTTTAACCGTGCAACAGGTGCTAGTTTACGATGCGAAGACTTGGAAAATGTGGCTGTTGTCCATGCAAATATTCACGATTTAGTCTTACCTCAAGCGTCATTTGATTACATTGTGCTTGTCGGTGTTTGTGAGTACATAAAGTACTTTTATCCTCAAGCTAATGATCTTACAAGTGAGGAGTTGGTCGTTGATTTTCTAAAAAAGCTGAAGGCATACTTGAGGCCACAGGGGCAGATAGTGATTGCCATTGAAAATCAGTTAGGTTTGAAATATTTCTTAGGCTATCAGGAAGATCACTTTGAGGAGATGTATGTGGGACTTTATGATTATCCAGCCCCACGGTATCAAAAGATAAAAACTTTTGGTCAAGATAAATGGCTATCTTTATTTCAACAAGCAGAGCTAAGCTTGTGCGCTTTGGATCTACCCTTTCCTGACTATAAATTTCCACATAGTGTTATTAATGCGCAGTTTTTAGACAATGACAAATATGCAGCCAATCTGTTGTATAATTATCAAGCTGCAAACTATGACAATAATTACGTTACTGCCGTTCATACTAACTTACTTTGGCCGTGTTTAGTCTCCAACAAAATCGCTAGTCGACTTGCTGATTCATTTCTCTTTGTCTTATCAGCTGAAGGGGATTTTAGGTCTTCATGGATTGATTTTGTCCATTATCCTAACTACAAACGAAAAAATGAATTTTGGTCAGTGGTAGTTAAAGAGAGAACTGATACTTTAGTGCAAAGATATGGTGCTGAAGGCGGACTAAAGGAACCTATTGAAAGCAAGACCTACTATTCTCTGCCTCTTTTGGCGCAGATACTTTGTCAGGTTACTTACTCAGGCAGTTGGGAGCAGTTGATTGGTTGGCTCAAGGTCTACTTGAGCTACTTGCATGAAAAACACGATCAACAACAACTTGATCATGATGCAACTGTGTCTAATTTATTAGTAGATCAGTCGTCTGGAAAGCTAATTTCTTTTGATCATGAATGGTTAGGTAAGTTTTCGGCCACACCAGAGTTTGTACTCTTTCGGTCAGTGCTTTACTGGGCAGTAGATAACTGTAGCTTATTAAATAAGCTAAACCAAAATGTTCACTCAATTCAGCAATTCATGCAGCTACTTTTTGATCAACTAGGTATTACTTTAAATAAAGAAATACTTGATGATTTCATCAAACAAGAAGTGTTTATTGCTGAAGCAATATTTCGTCAGGTGAATGCCGAAGATTTTGCTAGGCTCCTTGATTTGAAAATTTTAGATGTAGCCAGTAATGGTACATATGAAACCTTTATTTCCCAAAAAATCCAAGATCTGACTGGGTTAGCCGAAAAACGTTTTGCAATTATGAATGAGATGGATGCTTTGGTTAAAGATCGGGATCAATACATAAAAAGTTTAGAAGCTGAGAAGAGTGTATTGAAGGAAGCTCTGCTTAAAAGTGAAACTACTCTGACTCAAAAAAGTACGGCTTTGACTGAAGTTGAGCAACAAAAAGAAGCAATGAAACAGAGGTTGGCATTTTGGGAGAAACATCCCTACTTAGCCTTCTGGCGGCGAATTACTTCTGGACGTTCTAATGATACGTAAAATTTATGAATTTTACTCAATCACTTGATTTCTCTACAATTAGTTCTGAGTTGAAACTGATGCAAGATTTTGTAAATGCTCAGAATATAAAGACTATTCTCTGTGATTGTTTTGATACTATTCTGGTGCGAAAAGTTCATCCAGAAAAGGTGAAGAAAATTATGCTGGCTAGGGTGAGAGATGCTTTTGATTTGAAGTGTACATCAGCACAATTGTATCAACTTCGAGCTCGACTAGAACGCGAGCTGTGTCAACAAAGTGTAGTTAATGGCGGCGATTTGGAGTTCTCTGTCGAAGATTTAATTGAGCCATTTTATCAGTACGTCATTGCAGTTTATTTCATTTGAGTTGGATGTGGAAATGGCTACTCAGACCTTAGATCATACTGTAGTTGACGCTTTGAATAGTTATAAAAAAGATGGTAAGAGAATCGTTTTAATCTCAGATTTCTACTTACCTAAAAGATATTTTCAGAAGTTGTTGCAATATCACCACTTAACCTCTTTGTTTGATGAGATTATTGTTTCATCAGATTATCATCTCAAAAAATCCTCTGGGCGATTATATGAAAAAGCCTTGAGCGTATTAAAGATAAAGAAGGAAGAAGTGGTCATGCTCGGTGATAATCCTCACTCTGACTACAAAATAGCAGCGGATATCGGGATTAAGAGTTTCCTTATTTCCCGTACTAATCAACAATTGTTTTATCAAGCAGATTTCAACCAATCTGTGAAGCTGAAATATTTAAAAAGAACATCTTTGATCGAGGTTTTCCCTCAAAGTCCTCAACGTTTGTTTGAACCATTGCTTGGTAGTTTCTACATATTTATTGCTAAACTCTACTATTCTTTACGTCAAAAGAAAGCGAAAGATGTCTTTTTCTTGTCTCGAGAAGGAGAGTATTTGAAAGAATTATTTGAGATTTATCAGAATGCTTTCTTTCCTACAAATAAAATTAATGTTCATTATCTTTTAGTCTCGCGTAAAGCAACTTTTATGGCTTCACTGAAGCCATTAGCTGAAGAGAAGTTTGATCGTTTATTTAGACAGTATCGGACGTTTTCTATTGCGTCTTTTTTGAAGACATTAAACTTTAATGATCAAGAATCTCAGACTGTATTCGCCGCTCTGCAGTCAATTGATTGTTCTCAATTGGTAGCGGACTTTCCGGTTTCACTTCATTTGAAGCTATTAACAGAACTACCGCTTTTTAGAGTGTCGTATGAAAAGAAACGGACGGAACAAAAGCAGTGTTTTTTTGCCTATCTCAAACAGTTTAACGTAGATTTTACTGTGCAGGCATTGCATTTAGTAGATGTGGGATGGAAAGGAAGTATTCAAGATAATATTCGACACATTGTAGCTGATACCACCGTTATATGGGGGCACTATTTAGGTTTGGTTGCTGCACCAATGTTAACAGCCAATAATCATAAAGAAGGACTACTCTTTTCTTGTTTGAACCATAAAATACCTGACAATGGGATTTGGGGTGAAAATAAAACCTTATTTGAGGTGATTCTAGGGGCTTCACATGGTAGTGCCGATCATTATCAAAAGCGAGGTGAACAGGTTTCTGTTGCTTTGGCGTCAGAACCAGAAGAGGTTCAAATATTTTTGCAATTTGTACAACCTTTACAGCAAGTTCTATTAACCAAGTATAGAAAGCTAGTGACAAGTCTGAGTATTAGTTCTCTTTCATTCACTGAGTTCTATGCTTATTTTTTGAAGCTCCATAGTGATTTGGTATTTTTCCCTAATCAAGCTGAACGCCGTTGGTTCCAGTCTATTAAGCATTTTGAAAATTTTGGTTTATTTTCATTTTCAGAATTCTCAGCTGGCAAATTTACCTGGTCTGATCGACTACAAAATACTTGGGCCTTGCTTATATCACCGAGAAAAACTCTTGTTCAGTTTTTCTGGCCGGCCCTGACATTTGACTATGTGGTGGTACCTGGAGGACGATATATTTATAAACTGCTTCGTCGTATTCATTTTATTTTTAGTAAAGAATGATATGCATTGTGCCTTTCTCTTGGGATCTCCTCATATCAGTGGCGGTACCTATGTAATTTTTGAACACGCAGTAAGAATGCAACGGGCAGGAGTTCAAATCCATATCATTACTGAAGAAAAAGTAGAGCCTGAACATGTTGCCTGGCATAAGGATGCAAAAGAGCTCCACTTTATCACTTACACACAAGCAAAGGATTATAAATTTGATATTGTTTTGGCAACCTGGTGGCGGACCGTGTATGAACTTTATCGAGTTGAAGCTGATCGATATGCTTACTTTGTACAATCGATTGAGACTCGTTTTTATCCTGAATCAGAAAAGAATTTGCGTAGATTAGTTGAAACTACTTATTTACTTGGTCTACCAGTTGTTACTGAAGCTACATGGATTCAAGAATATTTACGTGACTATGGTCAGATAGCTTACTTAGTCAAAAATGGTCTTCGAAAAGATCTTTATCAAAAAGAAGGAAAAGTGTGTGCCCCACGTGAAGTGGGGAAATTAAGAATATTAGTAGAGGGACCTTTGGGAGTATTTTTCAAAAATACTGAAAAGGCT
Organism: uncultured Candidatus Peribacteria bacterium; assembly: GCA_964641565.1. Lineage (GTDB taxonomy): Bacteria > Patescibacteriota > Gracilibacteria > RBG-16-42-10 > RBG-16-42-10 > JAGNZB01. The sequence continues at coordinate 1,808 of CAZXKW010000059.1, read as the reverse complement.
ATAGCTCTAGCTAAACGATCTAATGCAGATGAAGTATGGTTACTGACTTCCTCAGCTATACAGTCTTATGCAGGTGTTGATAGGCTTTTTTCGCGAGTGCCCATGGCCGAGACATCGTCTATATATCGGAGCTGTGATGTCTTACTGAAATTGAGTTATGTTGAGGGTATGTTTGGTCCACCATTAGAAATATTTGGCTGTGGTGGTACGGCAATTGTTTATAATGTCACCGGTCACGATGAGTATATTCGTTCAGGTGAAAATGCCTTGGTCCTCAATCGGGATGATGAAGTAGGCGTCGTGGCTGCTATTAATCAATTGAAACGTGATGCTGATTTACTACAATCATTAAAAAATGAAGCACTGAAGACCGCTGAAAAGTGGCCTGATTGGAATACTCAAGCTGGCAACTTTCAAAGTGCTTTGACTACTATTCTTACTGACTGCAAACCAAACACTGTAGCAATTAAGAAGAAAACTCAATTCTTTTTTGATTCGTATGTCGAAGCTGAGAACAATATCAAATTGATTCAAGAAAAAATTCTGAAAAAGCTCAGAAAGTATCCATGGATTATTAATCCTTTACGGTGGATTTATAATCGTCGCAGATATTGACACAGAGACAATTGAGTAATAATTCAGGTTATTAAGTTTGATGCGTTTAGGTTTTTATACTTTTTGTGTTTTGAATTAACCAAAGTGGAATAGCAACAAATATACTTAAGTATATAAAGTAAAGATAACGCCAATCATTAGCGACATTAAATACGTACAATATTGGTACATGGAAAAGTAAAGGTAGAGAAAAAACTAGGAAATAACGCCGTTTTTTTAAAATAGCTGCTATCGTTAGTATAATTAGTATCAGCAAGCTAAACCATGTTGACCAAATCATGGATCTGACAAATTTATTCTCATCTCTCAGCATCCACTCCAAGAATTGACTTAACGGTGTATGCAGTTGCTCTATAACCGGACGTGGTTTAATACCTAAGTTATTTGGTGCTATAGTGTTATCCATAGCATAGAATTCTCCAGTAAGAACTGCGTACATCATTTTATTTTTGTCTGATAAAAATAGTGACAGATTATTCATTAAATTTTTTCTAAAAAAATCTTTGGTAATTTGATTCCAAAAGTCATGAGACTGTAATGCATTGACATTAATTTTGGAATTATATTTTCCAAAGATTACGGGGTTGGTATTTATTGGATTATAAAGCTCTTTTATTGTCGCTCCTGGCATTATTGATTCCATAGCAACTTTAGTTTCTGGTGTAAGATAGGAGTTAGGTAGTCTGGCATAAAAACCAGCAGTGGCTTGATATAAAAATAGCCTGCTAAACCAAAACGGTTCGGGGGTTACAGAAAGTAAGTTTGGTAAAATGTTGTGTAAGGTAAAAAATAAAACACCCAAGCTTGCAATATATTGTAAAGTTCGCTTCTTTTGATCGTTGAAAAATATTAATGTAAGTAAAGGAAAAATAACAATATACATTAATCCATTGTGCCGAAAGAATATGGTTAAGAGAGAGCCTGTCAGGAGAATTATTAATTGATATAAAGTCCATTTTTGGGTGGAGAGATGTAGTTTTGCGAAGTAAAAACTAGTAGAAAGTAATGTTAATGAAAATACTGTATCTTTCCATAATGTTATTGAATAAACGCCAACTGGTATTGAGGTAACAAAAAAGAAAAATAAAATAAATATCAGCCATCGTTTAGCGGTTTTTTTACAACAAAAATTAAACATCCAAGCGAAAATGCTGCTTGTGGCAATTATTTGAAATAATGAGACTATCGCTGGG
>CAZXKW010000058.1:3526-6403 GCA_964641565.1 uncultured Candidatus Peribacteria bacterium | reverse complement strand
ACTCATCCTGAATTACCCTGGCTAATTTTTTTGCTACCGACATTATTTTGCCTCCATCTGTTTCATTCAAAGAAAAAATATCCTTTGTATCAGACTTGGGTAGCACTAATGTATGCCCATCACTAATAGGATCAATATCGAGAATGCCAAGAGTCTCATTGTCTTCATAAACAACTTCTGCTGGTAGTTTACGACAAATAATTTGGCAGAAAATACAATCCGTCATAGTGATATGCTTATGGAACTAACCGATCAACGTCTCTTGGAAAGAGGGTAGTATCCCGAACATTATCACGACCAAGGAGTTTCATTGTTAATCTTTCGAGTCCAATTGCAAAACCACCATGTGGAGGTGTTCCATAGCGATGGAGTTTGAGATATTCAGTGAATTGACTTGGATCTAAGCCTTTATCACGCATCGCTTGAACTTGCATTGCATGTTCGTTAATTCTTTGACCACCGGTGGTAATTTCAATTCCTCTAAATAGTAGATCAAACCCCTCAGTATACTCTGGGTCATCAGTAGATCTCATTGTGTAAAATGGCCGCTTTTTCCAGGGATAGTTAGTAACAAATACAAAATCACTACCAAACTCCTCTTTTGCATAACGAGAAATCAATTTTTCTTCTTCTGGTTCTAAATCATATTGATCTCGGAACTTCCTTTTGTACTTATCTGCTACAGCAGTTTTAATGTCCTTGAACGACACACTTGGAACCGTCACATCAATAGTTGGTAATTCAACTTTTAACAAAGCTAATTCAGCAGCATAATCCTTCTGCAATTTTTCGACGAGGTAACGCAGAAAACCAACTTCCTCGCGCATTACATCTCTAAATGATTTGATATATCCCATTTCAACATCTAGGGACGTATATTCATTCACATGTCTGCTAGTGTTGTGTTGCTCAGCTCTAAATACTGGTCCCACTTCATATACACGCCCAAAAACAGGCACCATAAATTGCTTATAGAACTGTGGACTTTGTGCTAAAAAAGCTTTTTTCCCAAAGTAATCTAAGCTAAATATATTCGCTCCCCCTTCTGCCCCAGCCTCCACTAATTTCGGCGAATGGATTTCAGTAAAACGACGATCAGAAAAATACTCACGAAAAGCAGCAACAACTCCTTCTTGGATTTTGAATCTAGCACGCTCAAGTTCGTTTCTTAGAGTTAACACGCGCTCATTAAGAATAGTATCTGGAGCCATAGTAAGTTTGCCACTGAGTTTCATTCCCAGCGGTTCTGATGGACCTCCTATTTTGTTAACTGTATGAGCGTGCACCTCAACACCAGCTTTTGCTTGAGTATTGGTTGAAACTTTCCCGACTAATTTAATATAATCTCCTTCTTGTAATCCCTTCAAATCTTCAAGTACTTTACCTTCTAAAACAGCCTGAAATGTACCTCGGAAAGTACGAACAATAACAAACGCGAGTCCACTGAGATTTCTAATTGAATGAATAGCGCCAGATGTCTCGATCACTTGATCAGGTCTAGCTTTTAGATCATCACTTTCTAATACAGGAATAGTATCAGCGACACTAACTGGGTACATATCTAAGGTTTTCATGAATCGAAGGTAAAGTTTAACATCAATCTAAACAGTACATTTAATACCACTAGAATTATCACTTGGCAAATAGCAATAATCTAATGCAGAATCACCTCGATTTTGAAGTTTTTTGGCGCATCAGATTAATCTCACTATCTATAATTGAAAAATCCTCACCATCCCTCTGTAACTGTAAATAAAAGCTTATTAGTATGAGCTTTGGGAGCTCATAGCTACCCTTATTGGTTAGCTTGAGAACTTTACATATGGATTTTGTGGCCGAAAATCACTTCCAATTAACATTCATCTCCACAACAGGTGAAATACTTTTACAAAAACACCCCCATGAATAATTTACCTACAAACACTACCTAACTGTTTTTTAATATGTGCCTATTATATTAATACTACTGGGTTTGACTGTTCGTTATTACACAAAAGTTAGTAATTTAAAGAATGTATTTTTGTCACGACATTACTTCTGAGTGATACCAGAGTGATTCTGAAAAAATTGCAAAGCATGATCAATTTGATCGATTGTTGTGCAGCCAAGAATCACACCATCAATACGCTTTGCTCGCGCAACAAACGCTAAAGCTTTTTCCTTAAGCTGGGGCGTCTCAATATGATGATCACTTTTGTATTTTTCGACTTGGGGAAGCAAACTTACGAATTTCTCCCGTCGGGTATCATTTGCCGATAATTCAGTATACAAACGATCAGTTAATGCTCCATGCGCTAATACTGCCCTAGCCCATACCCTACTGTGCTGAACATCCCCCCAATACTTTGTAGCCCAAGTTTCAATAAGATTAAACGGCAGCTGGACAACATCAAATCCCGGAGGGATAACGGCATCATAATTAGCAGGTAAAGAGACGCCAGATCGTTGTACCTTCCCGCTCCTTTTCAAATCAGAAAAAAATTCATGAACATCATCAAAACTCCATTCTTTGCACCAATTATGAAGTTGCAATACATCAATCGTTTCACGACGAGTTCTCCTTAATATGTCTTCGACTTGCCGGCACATTTGATCAAAACGATAATGTTCAGCAATCTTTGACATCCCATGTTGAGGGGGTTTGGGTGAAGCTGGGAGCTTTGTAGCTAGCTTCAATCTAGGAAAAGCTTGTAGTAAGCTTTCAATTCTGCCGTCACCATACACAATAGCAGTATCCACAGTATCGATGCCAACCTCCTCTGCATGCTCAAACAGTTTACAAATATGCGCATCATCTTGATTTCCAAAAGCACCACTTATTCCCCAACTTCCAAGAATTAAATCCTTCGACATAGATACTAATAATTTACACGTACT
>CAZXKW010000058.1:1967-3516 GCA_964641565.1 uncultured Candidatus Peribacteria bacterium | reverse complement strand
TCAGCGACAATCTTTTGGAGAGTCCTTCGTATTGCGTAGGGTAGAACTACCGCATTCACGCTTTCACATAAGCCTAGTTCAGAAAGCACAGCTTGTTGTATCTCTAACTCATTCTCACGCAAATTAGCATTAGCTTGATTACATGCAGCACGTTGCTGTGGTAAACAATGTGACTCCTCACATTCTGAAGGAGCATGATTAAAAACCAAAGAGAGATCTGAACGCATTAAAATTGTCGACAAGGCACATGATGAATGATGTACTATAGCGACTCCAGGAAAAAGCCTTTGGGCTTCTTGAACTATATGATGCCAAAGTGCATCATCCAAATCTTTTCCGTTCTCAATACGAGGAAGATTCTGTGGCCACTGCAAACCTCTAACTTGCAAACCATAATCGATACCATCAGTCCAACGTAGTCCTCCAGGGACTATAGCCGCTGGCATAACGTCTCTCATTTCTTTTTTAAACTTCTCTAATATTTCAGAAACTTTTTTTTCATCTGATCCCCACTCTCTTACTAGTGGTCGCAAATACAAGGCAACTCTTGCACCAGCCAGAGATACTTCTCGCCAGTTTTTAAAGCGATCTCCTTGTAATGGCTCGATTGATGAATCTAATCCATTAATTGTTGGAGAAAAGATTAAAACGGCTCCTGTTTCGCAAAAAAGATGTATGTCCTTCAATCTTTTATGGGCAACATGATTTTTAGTAACAATCCATACAGGATTTCTTAATTTTCTTGCTCTTAAAATACGTAATAGTTCAAAAGTGCTCTTTTCAACCTCGCCATTAGCTAAAGGTTCTGTACTTGAAGTCCCAATACTTAAAATTGTTTGATTAGGTATAAAAAATGGATGACTCACTAGAGAATCAAGTACTTGCTCCTCACTAAAGAGGCCAGACCTCGTCACTTTCTTGGGCATAACACCACCTTCATCCAGATTGCGAATGCTTCCTTGCACGTGACAATATGCACATTGCCATGTACATCCTTTCCACAAATCAATACTCAACGAACTATTGGCCACACTGACAGCTGAAAGTGGGTCAGCCGGATCTTCAGATAATGCCCCATAGGTACTTTTGAGCAGACGAAATGTATCATTAGTGACTGGATGCTGAACATGTTCGTATAATGGATCAAGTATTGGGAGATGCACGTTTGCCATACTAGTTTAAATTATCAACAAATCTAATCACTGAAGTAATCCATTCTTTAGTAATCGGACGAGTAACGAATTGGTTTAGAGTCGGCCCAAGTAATAAGGCATCTGGCTTATAATGTTTGCTACCGTAAAAATACTTACCTTCATTTGCATATAGAAGTCGTACTATTAAGAATAGTATTTGTCCTTTTAGGACTAGTATATTCAGGTCGTCATGATTTTCATATGCTCTACTTAGTTGCCTTAAACGACTATGGAGTTCAGCACGAGTATTCTGCTCAATAACCAGTTTTAAATTGTCCGGAAAAGTACTCAACTGAGCCTGCCTTCGAGATAAAGTACGATCCACGGTATCACGAATAATATGTGCCTGTGCTATA
>CAZXKW010000058.1:0-1957 GCA_964641565.1 uncultured Candidatus Peribacteria bacterium | reverse complement strand
AGCTCCTAAAAATCCCTCTGGCGCCACAGCCCCAATCGCCCAGGGCTTATAGCTGAGATCAACTTGACCATTCAGAGGTTTATCAATCCTTGCTGCAAATGCTGCATGTGACAATGGAACAACTCCAACATCTCCTGTCTCGAGAGTAAACCTTACACTATCATCACTTATACCACTGACGTCTTTATTGTGGTCTAAAAATGCATCCCAAATATCTAGTCTCGTACTTACGACAACAAAATCCCAATCCTGAGGTCTTTCAGTGCCCCTCACACGAGAGCCCACCAGAGCAATACCAGCAGTAGGATCAGATCTTCCAACACGCTCGAGAACAAAGTCCTCTATTACTTTATTCATTGTTTCTCAAGTAAATCTACTAAATAATAGGGCATGCCGCCTAACGCAACTGACTTTTCTGAAATAGTACCCTGCGGAACCACGACTACTCGCCCCTCTGCTCTCATTACATTGACCAGAGCTTCATAATTATTTGCCAACCATCTCGTATCCGGATCTCGCTGTAGTTGGGATAAAAAATCAGCCTGAGACATTTGTGCTCCTATCTTGCGAAGAGCTTTCTGACCTCTCTGATATTGTCGTTCAAAATTACTCTTTGCTGCCAAAACTACATCACGATGCTCACTAGAAAAACACTTTTCTACAGCAGCGAGCTGCTGATGTCGCGCACAGACCCCCAAAATATTAGTCAATAAGTTTCTTACAAACATTCTTCGGCCATTATTACCTCCAGGCAATATACCTTCTGCCATCAAACGTGTGGCAGAACGAACCTGATCAGTAAGAAAGTGTAATTCTGTCTCTGCCAGATCGATATTGAGAGCTACAAGTCGCGCCTTTACTTGGGCAAGTTCACCTACATCAAATACTGTATTGCACCCTAATCTAGCAGCATCAGCACGTTCCATACTACCGCCACTATCTAGGAATTGATTATTAATCAAAGAAATATTCCATAATTCCCACAAATCCCCATCAGGTCTTTTCCAATTAATCTCAGCACGGGTACCCTTGTATGTGGCATTTTTAACTTGCCATAGCAACTTATCAGCTGGAAGCAAACGCAGTTCAACATGATGTTTCTGAGCTAATCTTTTTACAGCTTCTCCCAAAAGATCTTTCTCATCAGTTGAAATATTGATCACTAGATTATCAGATCCAATATTCAAATGATCAGCAAAAAATTGAATAATCTGTTCCAAAGTCTGTTCCAATCGACCAAATACATCAAGATCAAACACATCTAACATATCAAATGCAGTAAGATGTTTAGGCGAATAACCTATTTTCACACCGCTCCCCGGTCTCACACTACGTTGGATTCGAGCAATTCTTGTTTGTGAAGGAACAGCCACTGTACCATTAAAAATAGGCCCATAATGCATTGCTCCACAAGAAGAAAAATCAATATTTGGTAAATGTGGTGGAGGTGCAGAATCAGCAGTAGATACCGTCTTATAATCACACGCCCTCCAATAATCAACAAAAGTCTTATCAATAGGATTCATATCGTGCTTTTTCATAATAAGAAATTGAATTATAGTAAAAGCGTTTATTACAAACTTATGTCCTCTATTTTGTTAACATCCACAGGTCTCTCGGTCGAACATATAAAAACCCATTTCATTAAGATTGTCAAAGATCCAGCTGCATCAAGTGTAAGCATCATTTGCAATGCTTGTAAGGACGGAAAAGACAATAAATATGCCAGACTAGCTCAAGAGCAGTTTTTAGACCTTGGATTTCAGCATGTTAATCTATTCAATGTACTTACAGATAATTTAGTAGAGATTTTTAATTCACAAATTTTGTATATCTGTGGCGGCAACACATTCAAATTAATGTCGGAACTTTATCAATCGCAATCAATACCATTGATATATGAGTTTGCATTAAAAAAGGACAAGTCAGCGGCATTGTGAAGTCGGAATATGGCTAT
>CAZXKW010000057.1:0-6461 GCA_964641565.1 uncultured Candidatus Peribacteria bacterium | reverse complement strand
GAGGAACTCCAGATCAAGTGGCTACCCGTCACCGAGAGAATGAAAGTGTTAAAGCTGATAATCTAGCAAATATAAATCGTTATATTGATGGTTTAGCTAATCCGGCATTAAGATCTGGCGCTCCTGAAGCCCAAGGTGCCTTGGAGGTAGTTAATCAGCGTCGAGATGTTCTTATTCACTTAACTCAACTAACTGATCGTAACTTATCGAACTTGCTTGTTGCATTGAGAGACTCATTGGTCCCTATAGCTGCTTCGTTAAATGTATGTGGAGATGCTCGTCAAGCTAGGGTAACTGGAGATCAATTAATAATACTAAGTGAGTTTCTGTGTTCACGTGCTAGCGCGTTAACTTATGAACAGTTTTTACGTATAACCACTGATCCTAATCTAAGAGGCTTGTTACCATCAGGGCATCGTTGGCCAACGGCAATTAGAGCGTCGGATCCTTCATCAATGGGAGTTAGTGTAGGTGGAAACCTAGAAGAGTTAATTGCAGCAGTAAATATGAATTATTATTTGTTACATTTATATATTCATGCTGTTCTTCGTATTGATGCTCTAAGTGTTCGTTTGGGAGGTGTTGCTGTATCTAACAGTGTGAGTTTGTCAAACCACATTGATAGATCTCGATTGGCGGATGTTATTGGTCATGAAGTATCTGTAGCTTCACCTGTAGCGCGCACTCAAGTACCAGTACAACAAAGTCTACCCAATGCCAGACCTGCAGTTTCTGTGGTAGATACGAGGATTGAATCACCCGCACATATTGCATGGCGTCAACGTGTAGCTGCTCGCGCTGGTAGAGTTAGACTTATGCGTATCATTGGTTTAAGTGCTGCTGGAGCTGGTCTTGCTGGGTTTGGTATTGCGGGAGGGCTAAATTTGGCTGAGCGAGGTGAAGCTGCTGGAATAATTAATAGCCCATTGTGGCAAGGACGTGTGGCAGAGACTAATATGTTTGTTGCCAATGCTCGGGCTCGTAGGTACAGCGTAGCTGAACTAGAAGCTGGAAATGCACGTACGCGACGATATGCTGATGAATATCGTGCAGCAGTAGAAAGTCACAATGGCATTATAGAAGCTACTCAAATAGCAGCATGGACTAGTCTGGGCGTTGCTATCTTTGGAGGTGCTTTAGCGGCATTAGCTGATGTGATCGCCGGGCCTGTACCAGTTGAGCCACGTGAAGTGAGTGTTCCAGCAGTTCCCGGTCAACAAGGCCCTCACCCAGCTCCTGCTGGTCGAAGAACAGAGGTCGAGGGGGCGGGTGTTGGTGTAACACCAAACTTGGCTGTGGATGCGACAGGTGTAAACGTAGGTGCTACTATCACCTTTTAAAGAATAATACACTAAAGAGGTTTCTCAGGATTATGTCTGAGAGACCTCTTTTTAAATTTGCGTGTGACGATAATTCAATGCTTCTTTGCAATGATCTGCGTTTACTTCGGTGCTATCATGTAAGTCAGCAATTGTGCGACTTACTTTTAATAACCTTACCCAGGCTCGGGGTGATAACTGTAGTACTTGTTTCATATTCTGGAGTGTGTTTTGGGCATCTGTATTGACCAGAAGCTGCTCACTGGCATTGCGCAAGGTCAGTCGCAGGGCACTATTTTGTTTTCCCTGACGGGAGAGTTGTTTTTGATGTGCTTTGACGACGCGAGCCTGCAAAACTGAAGAACTTTCATCTCGACTGGTCTGCCATAATTGCTGTGGAGGCAGTCGCGGGACATAACTGAAGAGGTCGATTCGATCGAGTATGGGCCCTGAAAGTTTACTGAGATATTTGGTTTTTATTAGCACATTACAGCGACAGGTGATTTCTTTATCACCACTGTACCCACAGGGACAAGGATTCATGGCTGCTACTAGTTGGAAGTCAGCAGGGAAGCGTGCTTTTGCTTGTGCTCTTGAGATGGTGATGACGCGTTCTTCAAGTGGTTCACGTAGGCTCTCCAGTACATCTTTTCTAAATTCTGAAAATTCATCTAAAAATAAAACCCCTCGATGAGCCAAGGTGATTTCTCCCGGTGTGGGGATAGCTCCTCCACCAATAATAGCATTAGCTGAAGAACTATGGTGTGGTGAACGAAAAGGTCTTTGATGATCGATCATACGAATATGCTCACCACTCAAGGAACGAATAGATGTAATGGTAATTAATTCTTCAAATGTTAGTGGTGGTAGAATGCTCGCCATCGCTTTTGCTAATAAGCTTTTCCCCGTGCCTGGGGGGCCTTGTAACAATATATTGTGGCCACCAGCGGCACAGATAAGCAATGCTCTTTTGGCATGAATATTGCCTACAATTTCCCGGAAATCGTCTGGATACGTAATGTTGTGATTGATGAACTGATAGGGGGAAAGTGGTGTTATTTCTTGTCCAATCCCAGCCAGTATTTCCAAGGGCAAAATAGTGATTTTCCCTGCTACTAAGCTTGCTTCTAATTGATTGCTAGCAGGAATATAAGCATGGGTGAATCCTTGATTGATCGCTTGTTGTAGCAATGCTAATACTCCATGAACTGGACGAATCTGACCTTCTAAACCTAATTCTCCAATGAAAATAGTTTTGTGATTAGGATTTAATCGAATCTGTTCTGTAGACTGCAAAATGCCAACAGCCATGGCTAAATCTAAATGGCAACCAGACTTGCGTACTTGTGCAGGTGCTAGATTGATAGAAATCCCTCTTTTGGGAAATCGATATTGACTATTGATTATACCAAATCGCACCCGTTCTCGAGCCTCCAATACTGCAGTATCACCCAAGCCCACCACAATAAACTTATTCACCCGATTATGAATTTGAGTTTCAATAGTGATAATTGCGCCCTCCATATTGATAATGCATCCACCATAAACAATGCTGGCCATTTTTGAATAGTTACAACATTGGGATTGTAAAATAGTAAAAATGAAAAAATGAGACTTAATGCTTGAAGCCAGCAGCTTGAGGCCTGATGCTAGAATTTGCTGATAGTACTATTTTAAATTCTAGAATCGAGAATCTAAATTGCAGCGGACCTTATAAGCCACAATTCGCCATTCGCAATTTTTATTCTGCATTCTGCACTCTGAATTCTGAATTAACTGTGTGCCCTCACAATAAAATCCGGTAACCTCGTTACTAATTCATAATTGATCGTGTCAGCGTGTCTCGCTTGTTCATCAGCTGAAATATATTCATTGCCATCTTGGCCAATAATGGTGACTGTTGTACCCAGATTTGCATCAGCAATATCGGTGATGTCTATAGTTGTCATATTCATGGCTATGCGGCCGATGATTGGAGCTCGTTTACCTTTAACTAGTACACATGCTTTGTTGCTCCATACACGTGGTAAGCCTTCGTAATAGCCACAGGGAATAATTGCTGTTCGTGTTGGCTTCTTGGTGACATAGGTGCCTCCATAGCCTACTGGCTCACCGCTATCCAAGTCGGCTATGTGAATAATACTGGCACGAAAGCTGAGTGCGGGCTTAAAGGGGGAGCCTTTCACTAGGGGATTATTTTTATGCCACAGTGTTTCTACTTCGGGACTGGGCCATAGTCCAAAAGTACTGACCCCTACCCTAACTAAATCGAAATGAGCATCGGGCATTAGTAGGGTTGCAGCCGAGGCTGAGATGTGGTTTTCGTATCCTGGATATTTACTTGTGCACTGTCTAAATCTCATCAATTGGGAAATAGTTTGAATACTTTGAGGATCTTCACTGTTGGCAAGGTGAGAGAATAAACCTTGTACTTTGATTGCTGGATGTTTAATCAATTTTTTGAAACTGGTTGTTAGTTGGTCAGCGTTGAAGCCTAGGCGGTTGAGGCCAGTATTTACTTTAATATGTACTACAAGAGGTGGTAATTCTTTTGCTAAATATTCTAGTATTTGCAGATGATCATCATTCGCAACTTCTACCTCAATCTCTTTAGTCTGAGCTTCTTGTATTAACTCAGGACTACGGTATGCACCTGCTACTAAAATGCGTTTTTTAAATTTGTGATTGCGAAGCAAAATACCTTCTTCGATACTATTCACCACTACTCCATCGACCTCCCTGCTTTCATCTAATGTTTTGGCAACAGCTAAAATACCATGACCATAGGCATTGGATTTGATGACACAAAAAAGCTTTGTTGCTAATGGCAACAGCTCTCTAAAAAAACGAATATTATGCTTAATTGCTTGATGATCAATTTCTATCCAATACGGTAATGTTTTGACCATGAATAAAGTTTACAGCTTATGCCTGTAAACTAATATCAATTAGCTTTTGAATCAATTGTTTAATGTCTATGCCCTCACTAGCAAATAACTTACAAAAGAGACTAGTGCTGCTGAAGCTTGGGATGGTGTTAACATTATTAATGAAAACTTGGTTACCGTTTAGAAAAAAATCGATTCTCGCCATGCCTCGGAGATGTAAGATACGGAATGCTTGTTGAGCCATGCTCTGAATTTCAGCTACAATATGAGAATCTAGTGGCGCAGGAATCAATACTTGTGCGGCTTCACCATGATATTTTGTATCCTTATCATAGAATTCGCTGGCACTGGTCACTTCACCCACCTTGCTGATTTCTAGGTGATAATCACCAATGACGGCGCATGATAGCTCACGAATGTTACCAAGGCCTTGCTCGACAATAATACGGTCACTGTACTTGCAAGCATATTCCAGAGCATCTTCAAGTTTGCCTAAATTGGTTACTTTTCTAATTCCCAAATGTGACCCTAGGTTTGCGGGTTTCACATACAGAGGGAAATGTAAGTCACGGGTGATTGCATCACACACGCTTAAAAGATCGGTTTGAATTTCATCCCTACGAAATGGAAGGAAAGGAACTTGCGGGAGACGATAGGTGGCAAAAATCTTTTTGCTGATAATTTTGTCCATAGCCAATGCTGATCCTAGTACACCACTGGAGAAATAAGGCACCTTGCTATATTCCAATACACCTTGCAGGGTACCGTCTTCGCCTAAAGGTCCGTGGGTAAGCGGGAAGAATATATTGACCTTTTGAAAAACTGCTGGCTTTCCAGGAGGAAAAATCATGACGCCCGGGAAGTGCCCGTTGGTACTGATCATGCACGGAGCTAAAGAGCTTCGATCTAAATTATGTTTTAAAGTCATCAGCACTTGAGGACCGGCATACATATTACTTTCCTGATCGATGCCGATTTGTAATACGTCATAGCGGCTGTGATCGATATTCTCAATCACATGCATAGCTGATAGGAGCGATATCTCATGCTCAGCTGTGGCACCGCCGAAAATAATAGCTAGAACTGGTTTCATTTTTATATTGGTCTTCTGCCCTGGAACGCTTGTCCCAAAGTGATCTCATCTGCATATTCTACACTAGATCCTATAGGTATGCCTACCCCTATTCTCGATACTTGGACCTGCGGAAACTTCAAAAGTTGAGCGATATAACTTGCAGTTGACTCACCCTCAAGGCTAGGACTCATGGCCAAAACTACCTCAACAGTATTTTCTTGAGCTAAATTTTTTACGCGATTTATCAATTCCTGAATCTTGAGGTGATCAGGCCCTATGCCTTCCATTGGCTTCAATATGCCATGAAGGACATGGTAGACTCCCTGGAAATATTTAGTTCGCTCAAAGGCCATTACATCAAGGGGTTCTTCGACTACCATAATTTGAGTAGGTATTCTTTTGTCATTAGCACAAATAGCGCATCGATCTTGATCGGTGATCTGGAAGCATTGTTGGCAGAAGCGTAACGATTTTTTGAGGTTGAGCAGAGCATTCCCTAAACTTTGGACTTCAGTGTCAGGTTTCTTGATGAGGTGATAAACCAATCTGGAAGCGGTCTTTGGCCCGATTCCTGGTAACTTAGCCAAAGCTTCAATGGCTTGATTTATTTGAGGAGGTAAGAGCAACATATTGAATTGACAAATTAATTAAAATGTTCTATAAAGAGTCTTTTATTACAAACGAATGAAGATCAATCTAGCTGGAAAACTGATGATGACTGTCATGTTGTTTGGATTGTTGACTACTTTTAATGTAGCAAAAGGTGCTGCATTTAGCACACCTACCTTGGTTGGTGAGACTACTATTGCTATCAATCAACAAAATCATCCTACTAAGTTGTTTGCGCAGTCAGCTAATGGAGGATTCATTAGTGCTATCACACCCAAAACAGTGAAAGAGCCAGTTGCTCATTACCTAGTAAAAGGTGAAATCTTATACGTAACTGGATTTAAGCCAGGCACAATGACGGTTAGTCTTGAGGAGACATTACCAAGTGGCAAAAAAGTGCTCTCTGCACCGTATGTATTAACGTTCTACCTGCTTAATCTTAAGACTCAAACAGCTTGCGAAAGCTATGATCCTACGACCCGTACATTGGCTGTTTCACCGGTAAGTCCTTTGAGTTTGATTCTCGACATTACGCCAAGCGTAGCTAGTCCACAATTATCTGCTGTGTTA
>CAZXKW010000056.1:0-6521 GCA_964641565.1 uncultured Candidatus Peribacteria bacterium | reverse complement strand
TGGTATGACGAAATAGAGATACCGCTTATTGCCTACCTCAAGCTCACCATCAGTTAATCCAAGTCCAACTGCAACAGCAACAGCTACAAGCTCAGCTATGCCTACTAGTCCAACTAGTAACCGTGCTCCTGTATGTACTGGTATTACTGTTTCCAACAGCATGCCTCAAGAAGGAGTAGTAATTACTTTCCAAGCACAAGCAACTGATCCTGATACTGGAGACACACTCCAATATAGCTTCACTTATGGCGATGGCCAAAGCCGCCCATTCAGTCCTCAAAGCCAAGCTGCACATGCCTACATCGCCCCAGGTACCTATACTGTGACGGCTCAAGTTCGCGACAATGCCGGTTGAACGGCGAACTGTGCACCTGCAACTATTAATGTTAGCCGTATGGGAGGTATGCCAACAGCTACTGCTAGCTCATCGGCTTCACCAAGTCCAACTGCAACAGCTAGTGCAAGCCCATCAGTTTCAGCAAGTCCTACGGCAACAGCTACCGCTATGCCAACGAACACAGCAAGTACTAGTCCAGCTGCATCAAGCAGTCCAACTGCACAACCAACCGCTGGACCAAATCTAGCTCCAACCTGTGCATTAACAACTGACAATACTAGCCCATATACTGGCATCATCGTTACCTTTACTATTCAAGCTTCTGATCCTGAAGGTCAAGCTTTGACATATGCCGTAGACTTTGGTGATGGTAATGGCTACATCAGTACTGGTCCAATTAGCTCTCGCAGCTACATCACTACTGGTAATCGTACTATCCGAGCACGCGTATCAGATGGAGTTAACTTGAGTAACTGTAATAATGTAGAGCTGACTGTTCGCAACAACAATCGCGCTCCTACATGTACTATTAGTATCAGTCCTACCAATCCTACTACCAATGACATCGTAACATTGACTATCAATGCTACTGATCCTGATAATGATGCCTTGGTTTATAGCTATATCTTCGGTGATGGTAATAATCAAGATTCTACTAGTGCCACTACTACTCATAGATATACAACAGCAAGCACTTATTCCATTCGTGGCAGTGTTCGCGATCCCGGTGGTTTAGTGGGACAGTGTGTTGCAACCGGCACTACGAATCCTACTATTACGGTAGTAGTGCAAGTACCATCTACTCCCAATCCAACCAATCGTGCTCCTGTATGTACCTATGTACTGAGGAGCACTGCTAGTACCACTGCCGCTGATGTGATTTTCACAGTCACTGCTAGTGATCCTGACAATGACAACCTCAACTATGTGTATAACTTTGGTGATGGTAATAGCCGTACATTAACGACTAATACTACCAGTTACCGTTATACAGCAGCAGGTAGCTTCGTCGCTACAGTGTCAGTAAATGATGGTAGAGGTCTCAGTACTAATTGTACAAATACCAATACTGGTGCAGTTACACCTCCAGGTGGAAGCACACCAACCAATATTACCGTTGTAATTACTACTCCTAGCACAACAAACCGTGCTCCAGTATGTACTTTTGTGGTTAGCACAATTAGTGGCACCAATAGC
This sequence comes from uncultured Candidatus Peribacteria bacterium, assembly GCA_964641565.1. GTDB lineage: Bacteria > Patescibacteriota > Gracilibacteria > RBG-16-42-10 > RBG-16-42-10 > JAGNZB01. The sequence goes on along the minus strand of CAZXKW010000056.1, from coordinate 4,987 downwards.
ACTGACATTGTCTTCACTGTCGTTGCTACTGATGCTGACAATGACACTTTGACTTATACCTACACCTTCGGTGACGGTAATACTCGTGACCTTACTACTAATACGACTACCTATCGCTACCCAGCTAATGGTACTTTCAGTGCATCTGTAACTGTCCGAGACAATCGCGGACTCAGTACTACATGTACCAATACCAATGGTGGCGTAACTACACCAAATCCGACCAATCCTACAGTCACCACAATCACTATTAGTATTACCCCAGCTTCTCCCACTAATCAGGCACCTCTTTGCCAAAACCTCAATATCGCACCAGGAACTACACTGACAGCTAATACAGAAATGACTTTGACGATCACTGCTAGTGATCCAGAAAATAGCCCTCTCAGCTATACAGTTCGTTTCAATGACGGTACAGCTGACAGTACTGGTACAGGCGCTACTGTTCGCCACACCTATACCACTCCTGGTACTTATGTGCTCCGTACTAGTATTAGTGACGGTAGCCGTACGACCAATTGTGCTGAAGTAACATTTACCATCAACGCTGCAGTTCCTCCTACCACACCTCCAAGTACTAGTAATCCAACTAATAGAGCTCCAGTATGTACTGCTATCCGTTTACCAACGACAGCTGTAGCTGGTGCACCAGTAGCTATTGCTATCGATGCAACCGATGCTGACAACCAAGCACTGACTTACTTAGTAAATTTTGGCGATAGTACCAACCAAAGCTCAGGTATAAGTCCTGTCTATCACACCTATAGTGCAGCTGGTACTTATAGCGTCTCCGCTCAAGTAAGAGATACTGCCAATGTCACAGTCAACTGTCCTACAAGTGTCAGCTTAGTAGTAAGCCCGGTAGCGAATACAGCTCCTGTGTGTACCACTACCGAGGTAACACCAAATCCAGTCAATGCTAATACTGCCGTCAGCTTCCGTGTAGTCGGTCGTGATAGTGACAATGACGCTTTGACTTACACTTTCTTCTTTGGAGACGGTGAAAGCATTAGCAACAGTACAGGTACAGCCAGCCATAGTTATCGCAACAACGGTGTCTATATCAGCCAAATCCAAATCAATGATGGCCGTGGTGGAATCACCAATTGTGCAAATACTGAGGTACGTGTACAAGCACCAAATACTAGCGGACAGGTATGTCGTGCCCTACGTTTAGTCACTACTGATGTACGTGCAAATGAGTATTTCACTGTTGAATTTGTCCCTGAACATCCTGAGAATGGACCATTCTGGGGTGCAGTCAATTTCAACAATGGGTATACTAGCCAAGGATTCAATGCTCCTCAAAGAACTGGATTCTACTCAACCCCTGGTACATATCAAATTACTAGTGCCCTCCAAGACCGTTTTGGTAACCGTACCAACTGTCCAGATCTCTTTGTCACTGTTCGTTAAATAATTCCCCAGTCAAACTGAAATTGCAGCAAAAGCTCAGGGAGATTTTCTCTCTCTGAGCTTTTTTGTATACTACCCATGTCTACTTGAACTCTCTATGCACGAATTGAAACAACAATTAGCAGACTTATCCACTAAGATCTCTCGCCTGAGAGACTATCTTTGATGTCCCTCAATTAGAAAAGGAACATACAGAGCTTATTCGAACCACTGAAAAAGAAGGCTTCTGGAATGATGCTAATAGCGCGCGTAGCACAAATCAAAGAATTCACCATTTAGAAAAGCTCATCAGTAATATTCAGTCACTCAGCTCCAAACATAATGAACTGACTGAATTAGTGGAGATAACCTCTCCAGAAACTGATCCCGAAATGGCCAAAGAGCTTCATCAACAAGTACCGAATCTAGTACAAGAATTTTTGCAATTTGAAACGATGACCCTCCTAAGCGGGCATTATGATCTCCATAATGCTCTTTTGACCATTCATGCTGGTACCGGAGGCGTGGATGCCCAGGACTGGGCCCATATTTTATTTCGAATGTATTCTCGTTTTACTGAAAAAAACAATTTCAAAGTACAATTAGTGGATTGGTCACCTGCTGAAGAGGCAGGGATAAAAACGGTAACCTTAGAAATAAAAGGAGACTATGCTTACGGCATGTTGAAAAGTGAATCTGGCGTTCATCGTTTAGTAAGGATATCACCATTCAATGCCAAACACTCTCGCGAAACTTCCTTTGCGCTTATTGAAGTCATCCCTGTTCTAGAAGATACCAGTGGAATCAATATCAATCCTGACGATCTCAAAATTGATGTATTTAGAGCAGGGGGACACGGTGGGCAAGGTGTCAACACCACTGACTCAGCTGTGCGCATCACCCATATCCCCACTGGAATCGTGGTCCAATGTCAAAATGAACGTTCTCAGTTACAAAACAAAGATCTAGCCATGAAAACCTTAAAAAATCGATTAATGGCAATGCAACTAGCTGAAAAACAGCAGGAACTAAAGGAATTGAAAGGCTCACATCAAAATAGTTGGGGACACCAAATACGCTCTTATGTGATGCACCCCTATACTATGGTGAAAGACCACCGCACCAATGTGGAGATGACAGACGTGAATAAAGTATTAGATGGCGAGATATTACCTTTCATTGAAGGTTATTTGCGTAACAAAGACTAAATCATGCTCTGGGTCACAGCATTGCGTGAAGAAATTCAAGCACGATTCAATCAGTATTTTAGTAGTGAAGACCATTTTATTTTGGCAATTTCCGGCGGCCTTGATTCTATGGTTTTATTGGACATAGTTGCAGCACTATTTCCAGAGCGCTGCACTGTAGTTACTATTGATCATCATCTACGCCCTAGTAGCAAAAGTGACACAGATCTCGTATTAGCATTCTGCCAGCAAAATGGTATTGCATGCCAGGTGGAACAGCTAAACGTGCCGCAACTCATTAACAATGGGAATTCAGTAGAAGAAATCGCCCGCAAAGAGCGCTACCTAATTTTGGAACGTATAAGAAAGCAAAAAAAGGCAAAAACGATAGTGACCGCCCACCATGCTCAAGATCAAATCGAAACTCAAATCATGCATCTGATCCGAGGCTGTGATCTACCGGGACTCATCGGTATGCCAATAGTGAACACCAATCTTATTTTCCGCCCATTGCTAGATCAACCAAAAACAAAGCTAAGACAGTGTGCCGAGGAACAACAACTGGTATGGCATGAGGATGAAACCAACCAAGACACACAGTACTTTCGCAATCATATTCGCCATCACTGGTTAGAGAAACTACAAAAACAATTGCCATTAATAGGCGATCAAGCAAGTTTATTGGATCGGGAAATTACGAATACTATCGCTATGTGGGCTAACCAGCATGGAATTCCTACTATAGCATTTACCCGTAGCACATTTTACCAATTAGCTTTTTACCTTCGTTTAGCCTGGATTCATCAGTTGTTAGTACAACACTTCCATTTAGAGGATGTCACTGCTAATTGGGTAGGGCAAGTGTATCATTGGTTTGAAACTGCAAAATCGGGGAGCAAATATACCCATAAAGGTAAAACTTTAATTGCATACCACAATAAACAATTCCAAGTTTTCTAAACAAATAAACCTCCTCAATTAGCAACTTGCGCAGCAGAGAAGTCTTCCGTAGAATTAGGCCTGCGTAATTCTTAATTTTCTTGCATGGAACGCCCCAAAAAGACTACGAGTAGAAGTTTTTTTACTATCATTGTTATTGCCCTAGTACTGGCTTTTTTTGCAGTATTCGTAAACAATGAATTCTTCACTGCTCCCAGTAAAGATGTGAGCATCAATGAAATATACAATCTTAGTGCAGATAGAATTGAAAAGATCGAGGTATCAGGCAACGACGTAGTTGCAACCTTAAAAGACAATTCAGTTTTAAATGCTACCAAAGAAAGTACAGATATTGTCCGCAATCACTTTGACAAAGATGTGAAAATCTTTGTCCATGATGGTAGTAGTAGCGAGCTTATATTAAGTTTGATAGGCAATATCCTACCAATTGTAGCTTTAGTTTTTTTCATTTTCTTTATTTTCCGCCAAGCGCAAAGCAGCAATAATTCAGCACTGTCATTTGGTAAATCCCGGGCTCGCCTCTACAACAAAGAAAATAATAAAGTAGTCTTTGCCGATGTAGCTGGGGCCAAAGAAGCAAAAGAAGAGCTCACTGAAATTGTCGACTTTCTCAAAAACCCCAAGAAATATCTCAAAATCGGAGCAAAAATCCCTCATGGTGTAATTTTATTTGGCCCTCCTGGTACAGGTAAAACTTTACTAGCTCGCGCTGTCGCGGGTGAAGCTAATGTTCCTTTCTTCAACATTTCTGGTAGTGAATTCGTAGAAATGTTTGTAGGTGTTGGTGCGAGTCGCGTGCGCGATTTGTTTACCAAAGCTAAAAAGAACGCTCCAGCAATTGTCTTTATCGATGAGATTGATGCTGTTGGTAGACAAAGAGGGGCAGGTCTTGGTGGTGGCAATGATGAACGAGAACAAACTCTCAATCAAATTTTGGTGGAAATGGATGGCTTTGATACCAATGCCAATGTCATCGTCATTGCAGCTACTAATCGCCCAGACGTGCTTGACCCAGCACTTCTTCGTCCAGGTCGCTTTGATCGCCGTGTCATTATCGACAACCCAACCCTTGAGGATCGCCTAGCAATATTGACAGTTCATGCCCGTAACAAACCAATGGAAGATGGTGTAAAATTAGATAAGATCGCTAAGCAAACACCAGGTTTTAGTGGGGCAGACTTGGCCAATCTCGTCAATGAAGCTGCAATCTCAGCAGCTCGTGAGAACCGGGAAAAGATTAACCATCATGACCTAGAGACATCGATTGAAAAAGTAATGCTAGGACCAGAAAGAAAATCAAAAGTAATTACTGACGACGAACGAAAACTCACTGCATATCATGAAGTAGGTCATGCTCTAGTTGCCAAGATGCTCATGCATACCGACCCAGTACACAAAATATCCATTATCTCCCGTGGGCGTGCCTTAGGCGTCACTTGGTTTTT
>CAZXKW010000055.1:2304-6644 GCA_964641565.1 uncultured Candidatus Peribacteria bacterium | reverse complement strand
TAAAACACTCTAATTAATCTAAGTTTATGCGGCCCGATCAACATCCAGAAGTAGTGGACTATAAACCAGGATGCCTCGATGACTGGTATCAAATCATGGAAGATCTAGCTCGAGTATGGCTTGGCGTCATAAATGATAGGGAAAGTAGGCATTTAGAAGATCAAATAGCACGTACTAACATGCCGTACGTTAACTGGGTTGAGCTATTGAAAAATCCCAACTTTACATTAATTCTGAGTAAAGTGGCTCAAGAACAACAAGCAGGCAGCCCTAAGGGTGTATTTGCAGCACGTATGGCCCCCTTTTCTCGTGCACCTATAAAAGTAGACGACCGACCAAACCAGCAAGTTGCCGTAACACCAGAAGCAGCACCAACTCCACCTTCAAGATTACCCAACACTGCACGTCTAGCTATTGCCTTCATCTTAGGAGCATTGGCAGGTAGCGGACTAGTAAAAGCTACTCAACCTACTCTACCATCTCATACGACAGCTGCAGTGCCTAATAGATAAAGACCCTGGAGTTTAATCTGTATATTTTAAACACCGTAAAAACTGCTTTGAGATAGCTATTGTTATATTTAAGCTTCTTGCTAAACTAAAGCTGTTAACATGCCTTTGTGACGATTTTATTAGTTTTGTTTTTAGTGATCATTGTCGCACTTTTAAGCGTCCACTTGCTCTCAGCTGTTCAGCTCTATAAACAGCGCAACTTAGGGCCCGCTGCAATGCCATCTATTTTTGTTCTCACGGTACTATGGATGCTGCTCTTTGCCGGAGCTTGTATCAACTTCTTCACTTATTACCTTAGCCACTAAAGTATGCGTTACAGCTATTGTCGTTTTGCCGGTCAGGGTAAAGATGAAGTGATTTTGTTTCGATCTCACCGCCACATATTACGTTTGATTGGTAGAATTTTAGAGTTATTTGTGGTTTATGTAGGTGCTGCTATTGGTTTAGGCATAATTGGTTACTTAATCCTACGAGTGACAGGTTTGCCTTATGAAAATAGCCTGGGCAATGCTTTCTTCTCACTGTTTTTTCTAGCTGTAGTCACTAGTATTATGGCTGCATGGTCACTATGGTACCGCTCAATCTGTATCATTACTGATTCCCGTATCGTTAAAATTGTGCCAAAAGGATTTTTCTATAATTATACTCGTGAATTGAGACTAGATGGCATCAAGGATACCTCGTTTAGCTATGAAAGTTTTTTCAATGGACTATTCAATTACGGTCGTCTCCAGGTAATCGGGGGGGGACAATTTACGGCGCAGTATATTCCAAACCCTCGTGATATTCATCACTATCTCACCAAACTGATGCGCACTATCGAAGAAGCAAAGGGTACTGGTAAAAGACCGGTATTCCCGGAGTTTATTCCTAAGCCAGAGTGGAAAGGCAAGAAGTTTAAACGTCTTACATCCTCACAAGATTAAGCTATGAAGCTTACAAAACTGTGGATATTTCTTTGCGGCAGCACTCTTCTTACTGGTTGTAGTCTTTTTGAAGCTCCTGCTTTAGAAACTCCTAAACCTGCCGTCATTCCCGACGGTAGAGCTTTGATCGAAAAAAGTCTCGATCAATTTTTCCGCAGTCCTCAGGGGACATTCAAAATCACAGCCGATCTCAAGATGGTTAGCCCTGCTACGCAAGACGCAATTGCTTTGGCTCTCAATGGTCAATTTGATCATCAAAATCAGAGTACTCGAGCTCAAGGTACTTTAAGTTTGGACTTACCTACTGAAAGTGAGAGCATTACCTCCACCGAACACACGAGAGGAATAGCCAACATTGATACTGTCGGCACCAACAATCAAATTTTACTGCGACTGATTAGCACACAGTTCAGTGGGCCAAACAGTGAAGACCTCAATACTAATGTCACCCCACTCAACAATATTTGGTTCACTATTCCGGGTAGCAATACTTACTGGCCACCTCAAAAATTACTTACTGCATTCTTTGCTAAGAATGACACCAACTGGAAAAATTATAGCCAGTATTTACAAATAAAAGATGTTACCCTAGTACAAATGGCAGATGAAAAAGCATATCAAATTGATTTTGACCTCAATACTAGTCAGCTACTCACTTACCTAGACTTGCCACTAACTGTCGAACAAATGGATCCGGCTACCCGTGCGAGCTATAAACAGTTGATTCCATTACTGCAAACCAACTCCACTATATTCATCAGCGCTAATACAGGATCAATCAAAAGTCTTTTAGGGGCAATCACTCTTCAAGGACAGCTTAATAGCGAGACCTCAATCAACATCAATTACAAGCTCGAATTACAAGAGCAAAATCTCAGCTCCCCGATTATTATCCCTGCCCCTGAACAAGTAATAGACAGTCAAAATTTAATCAAACTATTAAGCAGTGGCCAGTAGCCTAGCACTTTCGACAAGCAGAAAAAGGCTATTAATGTTGCGTAAAAAACTCTGGAGCTTGAGAATATAAGTAATCACTGCTGATTCTTAATTGCATTAATTCTCTTTAGCAGTATAATGGTTTGAGTGCTAAATACTTTTACTTTTTACGAGCCCCCCTTTTATGAGTAATCAATTTAATAAATTTACACCTGAAGCGAAACAGGCCCTGATCGTAGCGCAAAAAGCCGCAGCCGAAATGAAGTTGCCATTTATTGGAACCGAACATATTTTGTTGGGCATACTTGATCAAACCAATGCTTTAGGCTGTACGATTCTTACTGGTATGGGCATTACCAAAGATAATGTTAGCAATATTCTTTATATGCGTACTGGCCATCAAGTAGCAGACAAGGATGTTCTCAAAAATGGCCTGTCTGAGCTTGCAAAACAAATCATTGAAAACGCGACAGCATTAGCTTTCAAACATGGTCACAGTTTTGTGGGCACCGAGCATCTTTTACTAGCTTTAGTTTCTCAAAAACAAACAGCAGCAGCTTCTGTGCTAGAAAGTCTGCAAGTACCTCCAAGTAAAATTAAAGACCATATTGAGAAACTCTTCCGAGAACAACGTCCCAGTGACGATCCAGTCGAGGGTGAAAAGAACGATCCACTTGAAGCTTTCTTTGGCAATTTTTTAGGCAATATGTTTAATCAAATGCAAGGTGTGAATACACCACCTCGCAGCAGCCGGTCTGCAGTAGCAGAACGTAGCCGCAAGAATGAAAACCGTGATAGTCCAGCGCTGAACTATTTCACCATCGACTTAACAGCAAAGGCTCGTAGTAGCAAAAAGATGGATCCAATTATTGGCCGCGACAAAGAAATCGGCCGCGTCGTGAGCATTCTCAATCGACGCACCAAGAACAACCCAATCTTGATTGGTGAACCTGGTGTGGGTAAAACGGCTATTGCCGAAGGATTGGCGCAAACAAGTGTGAGTGAAGATATTCCTGACAGTCTTCTCGGAAAACGCATTCTGACATTAGACATGGCCGCTTTAGTCGCTGGCACCAAATATCGAGGTGAATTCGAAGAACGTATCAAAGCTGTCATCAACGAAGCACGCGAAGCTGGTAACATAGTGCTTTTCATCGATGAATTTCATACAATTATCGGTGCAGGTAGCTCTGAAGGGGGCATGGATGCAGCCAATATTCTCAAGCCGTCATTATCCCGAGGCGAGATCCAAGTGATAGCAGCAACTACGCTCGACGAATATCGAAAATATGTAGAAAATGATGCCGCACTGGAACGCCGCTTCCAATCAGTAGTGGTAGATGAACCATCTCTTGATGATACCATAAGCATATTACATGGCTTGAAAAAAGGATTTGAAGAACATCATCAACTCAAAATTACTGACAGTGCTATTAACGCCGCGGTACACATGTCTAAGCGTTATATTGGTGACCGTTTTTTACCAGACAAGGCTATCGACCTCATCGATGAAGCAGCCTCTCAAAAGGGTGTCCGCTCACACCGCACCACTGATACTCTTAAGAAACTACAAAAAAAGCTTTCCACTATTGTTACTAAAAAAGAGGAAGCTGTAGCTTCACAAGACTATGAAACTGCTGCCAATATGCGCGAACAAGAGGTGAAACTCTTAGAAGAAATCCATCAAGAAAAGCTTTCACATACCCCTGCCCCTGAAGTGGTTCAAGAGATCAATGAAGAAGATATTGCTCGAGTCATTGGCCTTATGACTGGCATCCCTCTCACTCGCCTCCTCAAGAATGAAACAGATAAATTGGTCAACCTCGAGCAATCTTTATCTAAACAAGTAATCGGCCAATCTGAAGCTATCTCAGCTATAGCTCGTGCTATTCGTCGATCAAGAGTGGGACTTGCAAGTCATCAGCGCCCAATTGGCTCTTTCATTTTCTTAGGGCCTACAGGTGTT
>CAZXKW010000055.1:0-2294 GCA_964641565.1 uncultured Candidatus Peribacteria bacterium | reverse complement strand
CGATCGGTACATTTTTGTTTTTGGGTCCGACGGGTGTTGGTAAAACAGAGTTAGTAAAGTCCTTGGCACGAGAAATCTTCAATAGTGAAGATGCTGTGATCAGTGTGGATATGAGTGAATTTATGGAACGTCATAATGTATCCCGTTTGGTCGGAGCAACTCCAGGATATGTTGGTTATGAAGATGGTGGACAACTGACCGAGTCAGTACGAAGAAAACCGTATTCAATTGTGTTATTCGATGAAATCGAAAAAGCTCACCATGACGTCTTCAATATCATGCTACAGATTCTCGAAGAAGGGCGTTTAACCGATGGCAGAGGTCGCAAAATCGACTTCCGAAATACAGTGATTATCATGACCTCAAATATTGGAGCCCAACGTTTGACTCGCGAAGCAGCCAAGATTGGATTCGATAGTGATGAGGTTTTGTTAGAAGATGAGAAAAATTATGACAAGATCAAAAGTACGGTATTAGATGAACTCAAAGAACATTTTACTCCTGAGTTCCTCAACCGTATTGACCAAACAATTGTCTTTAGACCTCTCACCAAAGAACATATTCGCACCATTGTAAAATTAGAGATTGAGAAATTACAAAAACGTCTCAATGAGCATCAACTCACTATCAAATTTACAGAAGCTGGTGAAAACTTCTTGGCAGACAAAGGTTATAGCAAAGAATTTGGCGCAAGACCAATGCGTCGAGCCATCCAAGAGCATGTAGAAGACCTTTTGTCTGATGGACTACTCAGCCAAGAAATCAAACCCAATGATAATGTGCAATTTACCACTAGCCCAAATGGTGAAAAACTAGTATATAAGATAGTGAAGAAACCCCGCACCACTAAAGCTGTTGCCAAAGCTGCTGCTTAAACACTCCATTTAGCCGGTACAAAACATGAAAATCCTCTTGGTAGATGATGTGCCCGAATCATCATTACGCACAAAAGCGCTACTGACCACCCTCCACTACATTGTGGACATAGTCACTACCAAGGGTGATTTGGTGTACCTACTTAGCCAATCTCACTATGACTGTGTGATAAGTGAGGTTCTAATGAAGGACACCAATATGCTTGAAGTATGTAGAGAGATCCGAAGTCGCAATCTAACTATTCCTATTGTAATACTCTCTACCGTCACCGATCACTACACTACCATCTCGGCATTTGATGCTGGAGCTGATGACGTTATCAATAAGGCCACCGATCCGAGAGAAATCATTGCCCGACTTTATGCTCTCAATAGACGCAAAGAAAAACCTATCGCTTTGGCCATTTCGACCTATAAGGGATTGAAGCTAAACAAACGCCATCGTACAGTACACATCCATGAAAGTGAGTTGGAGCTCTCCCCTACTGAATATCGACTATTGGAATTACTAATGGAAATCCCAGAAAAAATCTTTACACGCGATGAAATTCTGGAACAAATTTGGGACATGTATGTGGATACATATACGAATAAAGTCGATGTCTTCATCAATTTCCTACGCAAAAAGCTACAAAATCATTGCGCGACAGGAGAACACTACATTCAGACCGTTCGTGGCTTCGGCTATCGTTTAGCTTGTAAATAAGACCTGTTTGTTGTCTGCAATAACCATCCATGATTCTACTTAGTAGAAATAAATTACGCGCCTTTTTAACACCAGTGGCTTTTTATCGAGCCATTAAAGGATCTTATTCTTTAGAAAGTATCAAAGCACTTATTCATGGAGAGAAATTAACTGAAAATGAATGGGAAGAAGCAGTTCGATTATATAAAAAGCATTTAGGTGAAGAGCAGCAACGTAATCAAGCCCAAGCCAAAGAACATGCACGATTAGTGAAAAAGTTGGCACCATCTATTCAAATCTTAAAAAAGATTACCAAAAAGATCCCTGAGATTACCGATGTCTTGTTAGTAAACTCTTTCAGCTTCGGCGCCCTAAAACCAACGAGTGACATCGACATTGTCGTCATTTGTGAACCAAAGTTGATATGGTGGGCAAGACTAAAATTAACAATTGCACTTGAACGAGCTCATTTGCGTAGAAAACCTGGGAATATTGAAGAACACATATGCCTGAGCTTTTTTGTAACTACAGATGCTCTATCAATGGAATCATTAGCAATTGATAACGATCTTTATCTGCGTTACTGGTCAGCAAATACGCTACCTTTATTTGGTAGACATAGAAGCAATTGGTTAAAAGAAAACCAGTGGCTACTGGCATTTTTGCCTCATCTTCGTTTACAAACACAACCTAAAAAACTTAACCGAAGGATATCCTTCCTTTCATACATAGCT
>CAZXKW010000054.1:6382-6708 GCA_964641565.1 uncultured Candidatus Peribacteria bacterium | reverse complement strand
CAAGAATATGTCACTTCGGGCAGGTATGTGTGGAATAGCGGTATCTACATGTGGACACTAAGAAGCATGATCGAATGGCTAAAACAATATCTACCAGAGACATATCAAAAGCTCGATCATAATATTCATAATTGGCACACCATTTACGAAACCTTAGAATCAATTTCTCTAGACTATAGTATTTCGGAAAAAGTAGAGAACCTTGCTACAATTCCTAGTAACAATTTAAGCTGGAGTGATATTGGTGACTTCAAAGCTCTGGGTATTCACTCTATTGGCAAAGTGGCAAGCTTAGATACCAGTAATTGCTATATCCGTAATGACAC
>CAZXKW010000054.1:4309-6372 GCA_964641565.1 uncultured Candidatus Peribacteria bacterium | reverse complement strand
GAATCTCATCATTGTAAATACTAAAGATGGTTTGTTAGTATGCGATCGTAATCGTAGTCAGGACATCAAAAAACTTACTCACCATTGACGGTGTAATAATACTCACCTACACTCGGGAAGCTTAATAACAAAATTTTATGTCGACCACTGAAACTGTATCTGTTTCTAAAGATAAAAAACGTGCGATTGAACTAGCAATGAGCCAAATTGAAAAGCAATTCGGCAAAGGAGCAATCATGACCATGGGTGATGCGGGCAGAGTTTCAGTAGAGATGATTCCTACCGGCTGCCTTTCTCTTGATATTGCTTTAGGTGGTGGGATGCCAAAAGGCAGAATTATCGAGATCTATGGTCCAGAATCTTCCGGAAAAACAACACTCAGTTTACATGTGATCGCTGAATGCCAAAAAGGCAACGGTCTAGCTGCATTCATCGATGCTGAACATGCTTTTGATCCTGACTATGCTCGTCGCTTGGGAGTGGACACTGAAAATCTTTTAATTTCTCAACCAGACAATGGTGAACAAGCTCTGGATATTACAGAGACCCTAGTCCGCTCAGGTGCTGTAGACATTATTGTTATCGACTCTGTTGCAGCATTGGTGCCAAAATCAGAAATTGAAGGCGAAATGGGTGACCAACACATGGGATTACAAGCTCGTTTGATGAGCCAGGCTTTGCGTAAACTGACTGGTATTGTCAGCAAATCAGGAACTACAGTAATTTTCATCAATCAACTTCGTCAAAAAATTGGTGTAATGTTTGGCAATCCAGAAACTACTACTGGTGGTAATGCTCTCAAATTTTATGCATCAGTACGTATTGATGTTCGAAAAGGTGACAAACTAGAAATTGGTACTGGGGATAGCAGAGAAATTATTGGTAATCATACCAAGGTGAAAATTGTAAAAAACAAAGTTGCTGCTCCATTCAAAACTGCTGAATTTGATATTCTCTACAATGAAGGTATATCTAAGGCTGGTGATATTTTAGAAATTGGAAGCAAATACAATATTATCGAGAAATCAGGAAACTTCTATAATTATGGCGATCTCAAAATCGGTCAAGGTAAAGAAAATGCTCGCCTATTCTTGAAACAAAACAATAAACTATTAGAAGAAATTAGTAAGAAAATTAAAGCAACATTGAAAGCTGAGAAAGAACAAGCACTGAGCGCGACAACACAGACTGAAGAACCAGCAGAGCCAGCACCTAAAGCAGCAAAAGCTAATAAATAACTATGCAGACAATTCTCTCAGGTATCAAACCAACAGGTGAGCATGTTCACCTCGGCAACTATTTTGGGGCAATGAAACAATACGTAGACTTGCAACAACGCGACAACTGCGAACGTTTCTATTTCATTGCCAATTATCATGCTCTGACTACGATGCGTAGCCGTGCTGATCTAGAACAAAATAGTTGGAATATTCTGAGAGAATACTTGGCAGCAGGCATAGATACTGACAAATCAAATATTTTCATTCAATCTGATATTCCAGAACATACCGAACTGGCATGGATACTCAACTGCCTCACTCCCCTCGGACTATTGGAAAGAGCACATGCTTACAAGGACGCTATAGCAAAAGGCAAAGAGGCTAATGTAGGTCTCTTTGATTACCCAGTGCTCATGGCAGCAGATATCTTGATGTATCAAAGTCATTATGTACCAGTAGGAAAAGATCAAAAACAACATATTGAGATTGCTCGAGACTTAGCCGAAAAGTTCAATCACTACTATGGGGAAACCTTTGTATTACCAGAACCGCTAATCTTAGCTGACGTTGAGAGTGTCCCAGGTATTGATGGTGAGAAAATGAGTAAATCATACAATAATACTATCACTCCATTCACCGATGCTAAAACTATGGAGAAAAGAATTATGTCAATCAAAACTGATTCTCTGGGTATAGATGCCCCAAAAGATGTAGACAGCAGTATTATTATCCAATTACTAAGACTCGTAGCCGATCAAGATACCATCAATCACGTAGAGGCAAAATTCCGTAGTGGTGGCATGGGATATGGTGAAGCGAAAAAAATACTGAGTAGCAAAGTAC
>CAZXKW010000054.1:1310-4299 GCA_964641565.1 uncultured Candidatus Peribacteria bacterium | reverse complement strand
GCACCAATGCAAAAACGTTACGCAGAAATCACTGATGAAGAGCTCAAGGTAGCTGTCAAAAAAGGCGCTGAAAAAGCACGTAGCGTTGCTCAAAAAACTATTGCCATGGTAAGACAAAGAACCGGCTTAATTTCTTCTTACTAATATGTCTAATCGTTTGGGTGAAATTATCCTGATTCAATATCCCGAAATCACAGTTGAACTCTATTCAGAGAGCTCTTTAGCTGTAGGCCACATCATCGCGAGTGAAGACGGATCACCTCTAGGCATAGTACACACTATTGTCGCCGTTTGTATTGATGAGGGCAAAGCCACCCAAGCTTTGGGGAAACACACTTTCACTGATGCCGAGTTACAAAAGCAATACCCACATCTTCAAAATAGCACGCGCAGGTTAGCTAAAATCTGGCTTTATGATGACATTGGCAACCTTGCTATTAATCAAGGTATTTACACTATTGCAGCAGAAGCTGTTAGCTACCAACAAAAAAACTACTGGCAGTGTTTAAACAAAGCATCACTAACCATTTTGAAGAAACATCTAGAATGGATAGAAAGTAGTCAGACCAATTTTGGCATTGAAGAATTCATCAAAAAACTGAGCATCAACAACAAACCTTTGGCTTGGGAATTGTTTATGGAAAGATTCAGTTAAGAGAAGAGAGCAAAAATCAGAGATCAAAGAGAGGGCGCAAGAGTAAGTTTTTAGAACTCTGCACTTATAGAGCAGAAGATGCTAGAGTGAGGACGAGTTAAGCTTAAGTCTTTTTATGTTTTTTGATCACCTGCTCATTCTTGCCCTCATTGTTTGCGCTGTGATTGGTTTAGTAGGGATCACCCTGATGACACAATACCCTCGTTTTTCTTATATTTTGTTATTTTTGAGCATTGTCGGCGGCCAGCTAGCTAGATTGTCTCTTGGAACTGACACTAGAGGAGGATCTGCAATCATTGCTACTGACGTAATTGTAATTTTAATGCGTTCTGCCTGGATTTGGCGGAAGTTGGTATTAGAGCGAAAATTCACGCTGCCCAAGCTAACTTTTCCTATCCAAATCTTTTTAGTTGTGACAGCAATTTCAGTTGTCGCTGGAATTATTAATATAATCAACTTAGTATCTCCTGATCTCAAAACGATTATTGTCAGCATATCTTACTACGCGCGCTTTGTAGCTTATGCATTACTCTATTTCATTACTCAAGAATTTCTAGCACAAAAGCCCCAAGAACATCGTGTTTTTTTGTTTAATTGTATTTTTGTAACAAGTATTTTAGTGAGCATTGGTGGATTTGTGCAGCTCATTGTGATGCCTGATTTCACTCCGTATGCGATTCAATACGGTTGGGACCCACACGTAGATAGGCTGCTTGGTACATTCTTTGATCCAAACTTCATTGGTAGCTATTTCGCCTTTATTTTGGCAATGGGTATGGGACTGTATCCAACAGCAAGCAAGAAGCATAAGGTATTGATTGCCTTTAGTATTTTATTTTGTAGTGTTGCACTTCTTCTTACTTTTTCTCGAACCGGATATGTGGCATTTTTAGCAGCTTTTTTCTTGATTGGATTGATGCGATCACCCAAATTGTTAATAGTTGGGACTGCATGTATTGCTTTGGGTCTCATCTCTTCTCCTAGAGCAGTACAAAGAATCACTGATGGTCTCTCTGTAGATGAGACCGGCTTAAAACGCGTCTATTCATGGGACAAGGGTACTCGAATTCTTACCAGTCACCCTATTTTTGGTGTGGGCTACAATAACTTAGCGACTATCCAAGATTATTACTCTTTAGTAGATGAGTTTGATGTTAATAATCGTGGAGGTTTAGAAAACTCATTACTAACAGTATTCGTCACCACCGGTATCTTTGGTGGATTAGCTTACATTTGGTTATGGTTCAGCACTTTTAAAATCGCTTTTGATGCATGGAAACGAAAAGCGATGCGGAAAGTATGTCGCAATCAAGCCTTAGCAATTGCAGCTGGATTACTAGCATTTGTGGTCAGCTCAATTTTTATGAATAGCTTGCTTTACCCTTTTATTCTAGTCCATATTTGGATAGCCAGTGCCCTTATACCTGATTACACACATGATTCCCTTAGTTATTGATTTACCATACATCAATCCTATTGCATTTCAGTTCGGCCCTATTGCCATTCATTGGTATGGAATAATGTATTTGCTGAGCTTTATTTTGGGATACATTTATCTGCGTAAAAAGATTCAAAAAAAACAATTAAAACTAAGCTTGGATCAACTCAATGATCTGATTTTTTTAATTTGTTTCTGTTTGCTCATTGGAGGCCGCTTAGGCTATGTATTTTTTTATAATTTTGCGCAATATTGGGATTCACCACTAACAGTATTTGCTGTATGGAATGGCGGCATGTCCTTCCATGGAGGCTTCCTTGGGGCTGCTTTAGGATTTTATTTATTTTGGCGCAAAGCGAAAAAACCAAAAACGAAAATACCGTCATTTTTCTATTTAACAGACGCCGTACTGACAATTATTCCCTTTACGTTGGCATTGGGTAGAGTGGGTAACTTTATTAATGCAGAACTTTATGGTCGGATCAGTGATTTGCCTTGGGCTATGAAGTTTTGGACCAGCTCAGAATACCGACATCCAGTGCAGCTTTACGAAGCAGTTGCTCATATTGTCGCCGGAAGCCTGTTCATCTTCACCCAAGCAAAAAAGTGGCCTATAGGTGTAAGAACTTCTCTGTTTTTGTTGTATTACAGTATAGTGCGTATTATGGTGGAGTTTGTCCGAGAGCCAGACCCTCAAATTGGATATCTATTAAGCTACTTTACCCTAGGACAACTACTATCCCTACCAATTTTAGTCTTTGGTATATATGTTCTAAAGGTGAGCTTGGCTTCATCAACAAAATCAAATAAACTCACACCTTCTCAATCTCATTAAAACCTTATCATGCATATCTCCAAACTTTTTTTAGCTCTCACCACACTTAGTTTAACCTTGA
>CAZXKW010000054.1:0-1300 GCA_964641565.1 uncultured Candidatus Peribacteria bacterium | reverse complement strand
GCCAGCCAACTTGCATCATCATGGATATCTCAAACAAAAGCGACATTTCAAATTATCCGTGATAATGACAATAAACAAGTAAGTGCCGAAACAGTAAAAACCGAACTTACTCAAAGACTACAGGCAATAGGAGGCACCGATACTAAAATTACCTTAGAAGGTGATATCCTTTACGTCGACACAAACCTGCCTGAACTCAATCGGGGTACAACCTTAGACCTGGCAACAGCAAAAAAAGTAACTATTCAAGAGCAACGTACTACATTTACCCCAGCTGAAGCTGACCAGATCAATAAATACAACCAGTACCAAAGAGACCTCATAGCAGCAGCACATGCCAATGCAATAAAAAACCCTGAGAATATCGATGCAATTGTCCACAGCAGCAGCGATGAAATTGATTTAGTAGACAATGGTATTCATGGTCCAATAGACGAGGCATCATTAGCTGAACCAAAGATTTGGGAAGCTCTTACCAAAACACCACTTAATGGCATTACACCTGTAGTAGAGCTTTCATATGTGATTTGGTTTGCAAAAGTAACAAACATCACTGATGATGGTGGATACAAAACATATCATTACCAACAAGTGAGTCGCGCCCTCAAAGAAAATGGGCCTTATTTAAATTACATGCCCGTTGTTAATCTCTCTGGGCATATTACTAAAACTACCGTAGTAAAAAAGACACCTGAAGATCAAGACAGTCACGATTACACTATTCATCTTACGTTAGATAGCGAAGGCCAACGCCTAATGAGTGAAATGACAAAATCACAACTCAATCGCCCGCTTCGTCTTTTTATCGACGATTTACCATACACGCATATTACCTTCAAAGAAGTGTGGACTGGTACGGACTTGGTACTTGATGATCACTATAATGAAATCAATACAAAAGATGTCTCTGATCGTCTCAAGCAAGGATCACTTTCTACTCCACTGAACCTGACGAGTCTGTCACAGTATTAGTCTCAGCCCGATTAGCTAACTGACCACAAGCAGCATCAATATCAGCTCCAATTGTTACACGAATAGTAACCGGAATATTGTACCCTTCTAAGATACGAGCAAATTTAAAGATCTGTTTACGACTTGAAGGTTTAAAATCTGGATGAGTAGTCTTATTCCAAGGAATCAAGTTGACATGACAGTTCTGTCTACCAATCTTTTTACCCAAGGTATGGGCTAATTCATCAGTGTCATTGAGCTGATCAATCAGGAGATATTCATACGTTACCCGTCTATGTGTTTCATCAATATGAGCTTCAATTGAAGCAAATAATTCATCTAATGAATA
>CAZXKW010000053.1:6400-6770 GCA_964641565.1 uncultured Candidatus Peribacteria bacterium | reverse complement strand
TGAAGTGTTATGTTCAGTGATTATTTCTTCAGCTGCATTCCAATACTGTTCTATTGCTGTTGGGATTAGTTTTTCCAAATTCTTTCTTAGGTCGCCGCCGTCAATCAAAGTTTTGGTGACAAGTGCTGTTTCCATTAATGTATCAGCCTGTTTTAATGCTTGATTATACTCGAGTAGTTCAGAAATGTTTTTTTGTAGGCCGGTCTTTATGTCAGCATCGGTAATGCTGTCGATTTTGTTTTGAAGGGCTGCAATATCAGCAATTGAGGCTAGTTCACCACTGATTAAGATGGCACTTACTTTATCGTTGCATTCATTAACTAATGCATCAATTTTTGTCTGGTCTTCAGTTCCAGTCTCGGGCTCACTT
>CAZXKW010000053.1:333-6390 GCA_964641565.1 uncultured Candidatus Peribacteria bacterium | reverse complement strand
TGAAATTGCTTATTGTGTTCATCAATGAGCTCTTCTGCTACTTTCCAATAGTGTTCACCAGCTGTTGCTGGAAGCAAAGTTTGAATGGCGATCTTTAAGTCAATAGTTGAAGTTTCTACTTTTGCAGCTAGAGCATTTTGAATGAGTTCATCAGCTTTTAAAACTGCTTGATCATGAGCTTCAATTTCAGTGAGTCTATTTTGGAGGTCAGTTTTTTCGGGACTATCAGGTAAAGTGTTTATTTTTGCTTGTATAGCAGCAATTTCTTCAAGTGTTGAGCAATCTGGACTATCCAGTAGGGTGTCTATATCTTGGTGACAATTGGCTGTTGTTTCATGAATACGCTCATTTTCTAGTTTGAGTTTTTCAAGGGCTTTACGTTTTGTTTCATTTTCTTGATTGATACTCTCAATGCCTTGGTTGATTTGGTATACGGTTTCTTGTTGCGCTGACAACCATGCTGCCGCTTCTTTACTGTCAGTTTTTAAGTTTTGTTTTTTTAGTTCCACTACTAATAGTTTTGTAAATGCATCAGCGTCGATGAGATCACTAGTGGAGCTGTTCGACATTGATTGTAGTAATTTGTTTGCTCTTTCATCTAAATAATCCACTTTTTTATTAAAGTCAGGATCACTGACTGCTACTTCAGGAGCATCGTCTATTTCGGCGTCTTGGACCTCTATTTTTGCGGCCTTAGAAGGAAGGGGAGGTGGTGTAATGCTAGGTTTTTTTACTGCATTTTCAAATGCATCTATTCTGTCGTTAAAGCTTGATTTTAGTTTAGCTCGTTCTTCATCAGAAAGGTTGGCTATCGCATCTATAGTTGCCAATGCTGTAGCTCGATCAACGGTGGTATTTGGTTTTAGTTGATTTTCTAAAGCTATTCTTGCTGCTTGAATGGCTTGGACACTTTCATTGTGAGTTACTACTTGCTTGCTTGCCTTGGAGAGTAATAAATCTTTTTGTTGCTTGCTGAGTCGAGGTATAGCAGCAATGGTTGATGCTATTTCTTGAAGGCCTTTGTTATCAATCAAAATTTCAGTCTTGGCTAATTGTTCGTTAATAATACTAGAGAGCTTGATTAACTGTGGAGCTAATTCTGCTTGTCTATTAATTTCTTTGCCCCATTTATTTTTTAGAGCTTCAAGAATCGCAGGTGTCATGCCAGGTAAATCTTGAGCTTCATCCAGTACTTTTAGATATGCGTTAACAGGACTATTAGAGGCAGTTATTTGTTGTAGTGGATCAAGTTGGGTGTCATTGCTCCATTCTTTTGATGCTAATAGAGCTTGAACTTTTTTGTCTAGGGCAGCAATTGATCCTTCTAATTCAGGATGCATTTGCATGTTTTTTTCCAGTTCATCAGCTCGAGCTCTACGTGCGTTATCACTTATTTTAGTTGGATCGTCTGGTGTCAAAGTTTTTGGTTTTTTTGCAGTGATTTCAGCATTATGCTCTGCAAACATGGCACTAACTTCTCGAGAAATATTGGCAAATGCATCTGCATGACCGGCTTCGTCGAGTTCGCTCTTGATAATGATCAATTGTCCATCAATGATTGATTGAGGAATTTCTTTACCGTCAAAGCGGCTCAAAGTTTCTTGGACTACTAGATCATTAATACTATCAAGAACAGAGTCTGGAACCTTTGTATCCACTATTTTATCGGCAGTGTTGGTGTCAGCAGTTTCAGTAGATTTTTTAGTTCCTGCTAATATGTTGAACTGGTCTAGTGTACAAGTGATTTTTTTATTTGGACCAGGATAACTAGGGTCAGCCTCTACCGTGATCATGGGACCTTTATCAGACTCTACAATATTAGTTACTTTTGCTGGGTAACCTTTACCCTCTGCATAAAAAGTTACTGTTGTTCCTATATTTGGTATTCTGACGACCTCGGTAAATTCTGATCCTCGAGTTAAAGCACTCATGGTAGTTTTAATCTCTTGAACAGCCTGTTCTTTTTTTGCTTGAGCACTCTTGTCCGGTGAATCAGTTTGGAGTGGTTGGTCAAGAGTATCTAACTTTTTGGGAGAATCTAACATATAATAAGGTTTATGATTGGGGATAGCTAATAGCTTTTTTTTGGTTGAAAGCAGTAAAAAGAACTAAGAGATATTGATATAAATATGATGGAGTAAGGTGGGGCTGCAAATTATTTAAAGTTGGTTTGGTAGCAGCTACAGAGGCTTCAGCTATCTCTTTTTCGAATAGGCTAGTATCTAAATTAAATTGTTTATTTGGAATTAGCCGTGCTAGCTCAACTGCTGATTTAAGTTTGGGATTGTGAGGATCTTTATCTTCGGTATACATATCGGTAGCTGTGTATGCTCGATTGTATTCGGCACTTCTAATTTCAATTGTTTTTTGGGCTATCTGCCGATAGCTGTGATAAGCGAGTAGCGCTAGGCTATCTAGGAACTTGATGAGTTCAGCAGTTGCTGGAATTTTTAGTGCTATTAAAAAACTGGCCCGAACAATACTAATTGTTGCTAAGGCTGTATTGTCTGTGTTTTCAGGCTCTTGAGAAACAAGTCGGATGAGTTGCTCTGAATGCGTCCGCCAGAAATTGTTGATGGAATCAAAAATCCATTTTTTTCTGTTTTGCTCTTCAATAAAAATAGTTCTTAAACGGATGCGCTCGTGCGTTTGAGCCGTTTTATCTTCAGCTGTCGGTATACCTTCACCATGAATGACTCGGAGATGTGCTTGTGTTTTTGGCGTCATAATCTATGTGAATAGTAATCGTTGAGTCGTGCTGCGCATCTTGCGACGAGTAATCTCTTCTTCTTCTAATAAATCTTCACTGCACATGATTCTAAGATCACTGGCACTGAAGATATTGTCTGGTTGGGAAAGGATGAATTGCATTGCACTGACTTCTTGGAAACTCTGGACGCGGTGGCGGTCATGAGATGTCTGTACATATACTTTTTCCCGCAGCAAAATAGACAAAGGGAGTTTGGCTAATTCTCTTGCTGAAAAAGGCATGTCTACCTCATGAGTAAGCAGGAACTTTATGATCTGTTTTTTGTTTTTGGTCTGTGCTCGAGAAGCTACAGCGCTAGCTGAGGGCATGGGGGTTTGTTTTGGTTTCTTGCTATTGTAGCATGGTTTGCTCCCAAAAGTAAAAGTAGCTAGTAGACCACCGAATGAAAAGGTAATAAGTAAAAACTAAAAGTACCGGGTGATGTCATTCATTTTTACCTATTACTTCTTAACTCGTTTGCCAAGCTAACATCTATAGCCAAAGTACCGATCATGGTTTATGATCGCCACGAATTAAAAACTATCCATGGCTTTCAACCTCCGTGCCAAATTGTCTGCTAGTGTGTTTGTCATTATTGCTATAGTTTTGGTTATCCTTGATGGTTTTGTTTTGATTCAGGCCGGTGATGTGGGTGTGATTTTTGATCGTGGGCGTGGAGTGTTGCCGGGCGCTCTTGATGCTGGTATTCATTTAAAAATCCCTTTTTGGCAAACAGTGACTCATTACAATATTCGTACGCAAGCATATACAATGAGCTCCGCTCAAAGTGCTTCTGATTATAGTGCTGATGAGAGTGTTCAGGCTCGTTCTCGGGATGGCCAGGAAGTAACTATGGATGCTACTGTTTTGTTTCACTTAGCTGCTACTGATGCGCCTGTGATTAAGCAAACTTTGGGGTCTGAAGAAGATTATTATGATATTGTTATCAAGCCAAAGTCACGCTCTATTCTTCGTGAAATTGTAGCGCGTTTTGATGCTTTAGATTTAGTTTCTGAGAAACGAACAGAGATTGTGGCTCAAATGAATGCTGCTTTGACGACAAGTTTGGCTGATAATAAATTGACTTTGGACGAAGTAGTGTTGCGTGATGTCAACTTCTCTGCAGAGTTTTCACAAGCAATAGAAGAGAAACAAATTGCTTTCCAAAAGATCAAAACAGCTGAATATCAAAAGGCTGAGGCTGAACAATTGAAAGAAAAGAAAATCATTGAAGCTCAAGCTGAGGCTGAATCAATTAAGCTGAAAGGTGAAATGTTGAAAGCTAATCCTGGTGTAATCCAATTCGAATTTGTCCAGAAAATGGCCCCTGAAATTAAGTGGGGTATTTTACCTTCTGATAGTGTACCTTTGCTTGATCTCAAGAGCTTGCAGGGAAGCCTTTAATTAATTGCGAATTGAGAATTGCGAATGGCGAATTTTAATGCAGAGGTTAGAATGTAGAATTCAGGGTTTATAAATACTGGGGTAGTATTCTGTTAGAGTCTACCCCTTTGGGTGAAGGAGCCTGCTGGCCCTTCACTGGTTGTCGGAGTGTTGTGTTCAGTTAAAGCTTCTTATCTTGGAAGCCTTTTTTGTCGATTTTTTTTGCTAGTTTTTCAGTGCCGGATTCTACGATGGTGCCTTTTTTTATGATGTGTACATAGTCGGGTTTGATTGCTTCTAGGAATCGGTTGTAATGAGTGATGATTAAAAAGCCGGTTTTGTTGGTTTTGCGCATATGCAAGACTACTTTTCCAATGAGTTTAATAGCGTCGATGTCTAAGCCTGAATCGGTTTCATCGAGAATGGCGTATTTAGGCTCTAGTACTAACATTTGCAGCATTTCCATTTTCTTTTTCTCACCACCAGAGAATCCTTGATTGAGAAATCTTTGAGCGAAGGTTTCATCTAGCTTCAGGAGAGCCATTTTTTTTTGCAAAATACGGTAGAAATCTAAAGCACTGATCTTTTCACCTTTGACTGCTTGCCATGCAGTACGAAGAAAGTTGGCTACTGTAATTCCGCCTATTTCTGGAGGATATTGGAGTGAAAGAAAAAGACCGGCTTGAGCCTTTTCATTTGGAGGAAGTTTTGTGATGTCTTTTTTATTAAGACTAATTTTTCCTTTGGTCAGCTGATAACTAGGGTGTCCCATCACGCTATTGGCTAAGGTACTTTTGCCTGATCCATTCGGCCCCATCAAAATATGAATACTACTTGGATTTATCTCGATATTAATATCTTTGAGAATAGGTTTGTCAGCAACAGAAACGAATAGATTTTTGATAGAAAACATATGTTTAACTTAAAAAATATTTTCCAATGGAGGTTAACTTTCAACTCTCCACTTTCAACTTTTGTAGCGCTTTTTGAACTGTTCTGAGTGACAGTGTTGCACATTTTATTCTCACAATACTGAGTGGTATGCCTAGTAGTGCTAATACTTTTTCTTTGTCCCAACTCATGATTTTACTTACAGGTTTGTTTTTTATTTCATCAGAGAGCATAGACATGGCAGCTTGACTGATGGCACAGCCGTGGCCGCTGAAATGAATATCGGTTACTTTTTTTTGATCTTTGCTGAGCTCCAAGTAAACGGTAATTTCGTCACCACAGAGGGGATTGAGTCCTCGTTCTTGGGTGTCGCAGGTGGTAACCACTCCATGATTGTGCGGTTCGCGATAGTGATCGAGAATGTTTTCTCGATACATTGCTTGTTCCGGAGTTAGGGGGCCGTCACCGATACTGGTGCGGTCTATAGGTGTATTCATGAATTGAAGATTGCAATTGCTTGATACAGGGCTTTGATTAATTGATCAATATCAGCTTGAGTATTGTAGCAAGCTAAGCTCAATCTCACTGTACTACTGACACCGAGGAGTTTCATCAGTGGCTGGGCACAGTGATGGCCTGCACGCACTGCTACATGATTTTGGGCTAATATCTGAGCAACATCATGTCCATGAATGCCTTTTAGATTGAAGCTGATTACCCCAAGTCTTTCTGTAGTATGTAAAGGGCCATAAATAGTAATTTGGGGGATTTTTTGTAAACTATCTAGAGCATATTGAGTGAGTGCTTGTTCTTGTTTCAGTGTTTCTGGATTGTCTAAAAGATTTTGCAGATACCGAGTAGCAGCTCCAAGACCTATAACTCCGGCAATATTGTTTGTTCCCGCTTCCAAGCGGTCGGGCAGGTCAGCCCAGCTCGCATTTTCGAAGCTGGCTTCTTCAACCATATGGCCACCGTATTCAAATGGTGGTAATTGTTCTAATTTCTCTAAACCAAAATAAGTTAAAAATTCTTTA
>CAZXKW010000053.1:0-323 GCA_964641565.1 uncultured Candidatus Peribacteria bacterium | reverse complement strand
GCATGTAGATTGCTGAACGAGAATCGGAGATGGGCAATACTTTGGCAAGCATCTACAATAACAATAGCTCCGTGAGCGTGGGCTGCGTCACTGATAGTAGCAATAGGATTGATGGTGCCTAAAACATTGGACACGTGGGTAATCGCTACCACTTTTGTTTTATTGCTGAGAAGCTTTTGATATGTGTCCAAGTCTAAGTTCCCGGTAGGTAATAATGGAATCACTTTTAAGACGAGCTGGTATTTTTTAGCTGCTTGTTGCCAAGGTAATAGGTTGCTGTGATGTTCTAAACTACTCACAATAATTTCATCATCTTTTTGTAG
>CAZXKW010000052.1:0-6844 GCA_964641565.1 uncultured Candidatus Peribacteria bacterium | reverse complement strand
ACGCCCATTGGCATCAGTAACAACATGCGCATTGAAGTAAGCAGTATCTTTGAAATTACTACGCTTATTCAAAGCTTCATTACCATCACCTCCTTTAGCGCCTCCGCCTTTTTGAACATCTATTCTGTCAATCAGATTAACTAAATTGGCATATGTTTGGACCACCAATGAACGCTGACCAAAGAAACGTTCTAAAATATCATCTCGACCTTCACCCAAAATTGCGAGTAAACTTTCGTCTACTACTGCTAAAGCAAAATCTCCTACCATCGGCTTTCCTTTTTGATCAGTAACCAACACATCTAAACTAACCATATCTTTTGGATGGTATATCTGCTTGTCTGGAGTCATAGTCACCTTCAATGCCCGCGCAACATTATCAATTCGAAGATTGATATACCCCACTTTAAACCCAGGAACATTATCTTGCCCATTCCCCTTTACTGCCACTACAGAAACAAATACATTTGGTAAATATTCTTCTTTCAAAGGTACTTCCAATACTGTAGCTGTTGTAGGTAAATCCACTATTCTTTTTTCAATTATATTATTACGTTCAACAGTTAACAAAGCCTTAACGCCTTCATATGGCGACTTGACCACCAATTTTGCGGTATCACCAATAGCATAAGACTTTTTATCAGGAATAATTTCCATCCTATCACTATTTCCTCTATCCCAACTAATGTACTGATCACTACTTACCGTAATATTAGTGGCTGCTTTTGCTTCATGATCTTTGTTATCACGCACACGAGCAACTATATGATAATCACCACCATCAGCGATGGTGAAAGTAGCTTGAGATCGGCCATCACTACCACTGACAAAGGCAACCGTTTTCATCAGCTTATCATCGTAACTTGTTTCGAAGTAAAAATAACCATCAACAGCTTTTTTCTTAATTACCTTGTATGTTCTTTGATAGAGATCGACATTACCACTGACATTGGCAATGGCATTACCTAAAACATTGGTAGTAACTAAAGGAAATCTTGCAGTTTCCCCCTTTTTAATCAGATATACATCACTAGCAATACCGACATAGGTGTCAGATTTGTGGACAACAAACTGCATCGTAGTCCAAACAGTTTCTTGAGTAGTAGGGTCTTTGATCTCAACATTAACATTAAATACCTGAGACTCTTTTTCATCAGTAAATTTCGTTGGGATAGTCCAAGTAAATTTACCATCACTATTAGTATATCCATTTCCTTCCATACGAGTTTTATCCATTCGTCCTTCCCAGTCACAATAAAAACAGGCTGAGTCATAATCAGTGAAGTTATAACTTGGCCCACTCTCATCGAAACGATAGAAGAAATAATCATCACTGGTTACTCGATAATGAACCTTGGCATTAGCTAAGCTTGAGCCAAAGAAATAACGGGCATCGACAGTTACCTTTGCTTCATCACCTTGAATATAATCTTCATGGTCACTACCTATGTCCAATTTAAACAGGGGTTTCTTGTACTCCTGCACTTGAAAGTAAGCACTAGCATAATGATTGTCTATTTCTACTTGAATATAATAACTACCCACTTGGGCATCATTAGCTAAAGCAAATGAATCTTGGACTGTAGAATGTTCATCTAAAGTCATATCTTTTTCAACAATCACATCACCTTTACTATTAGTAACGACGACATGGGCCCTGGTCCCCGTAGGCACTAATTGATATTTACCGTCTACCTCGGTACGAGCCATTGTTTTCCAAAATACTGATTGACCTGGTAAATACAATGGTCTATCAGTAATGGTATAAGTACGCATTGATTCTACATAACCAGGACTAATATTAAACTGCCATGGCTCAATTCCCTGACTCCAGATACTACCATTCCCCGTTACAGCAAAATCACCATCTTTAGTAGCGAAAACTAGAAGATCTAAATTATTGTAATTTTGAAGACTACCACGAATATCTGCAGGCCAATTCTGCATAAATAATCCATTTTGATCAGTTACGCCCGCAAGAATCGTATGATTTACATTGTCTTGAATGTCGATACTCATGCCTGGCACTGGCAAACCAGTTTTGATATCAGTAGCCCACACTAAAGCCTGATCAGCCCCCACTTTGAACACCAATGAAGTTTTACTAATCACAAAGGTTTGATCTTGAAGAGGCATATCTTTCCCTTTCAAAGTCATGACATAGGTACCAGAATTTTGTACTTTATTAGTGATATCTACTGGTATTTGGACTACTTGATTGAGAGGATTAGGTGAATTTACTGTCCAGCTACTTAGCAATTGCCCCACCATAGGCCTATCTTCACCGTAATAGTAATTGCGAATAGCTGAATAACGAGCCCATAATTCTTCACGGGAAAGTTTTCGTAGGGTCAAATTTGCTTGAGCTACATTGATTGATTGTAAAATTTGTTCAAATTTCAATTGATAACCATTCAACAAGCCAAAACGCTGTCTTCCCATAAATGAGATATCGGAGGGCAAAGGCGCTGTTTCAAAATTGATCACTAAATCTTTACCTATTTTTTGGCCAAATGTATCAGACCAATTCCCACTTAATGTCAGCTTGTATTTAGACGATGGTAAAAAATCTGCCGAAATATGAAGACTGAGCCCTTCATCATATGCAGACATGGAATTAATAATATTATCTGGTTTCGGCTCAATATTGATATATTGATCAATATCTTTATCAACCATAGGATTAGTAAAACGAACATCAATACCATAACCATATAGCAGACTCTCACCGTCTTTTACACTGGTTTCTAGCACCTTGGGATCACCCACAGTACTGAATGACCATGAGTAATCTTCAGCCAAGGTGTAAGTCCCTTCGGCAGACTTTATCCCTTTATGCAAAACCACTAACAGTTCAGTTTCTTTTGGTAGTACTCCATTGGGAGTGAGCAATACCTTGGTACCATCTTCTTCTAATTTCAATGTATACGGAATTTTTTGACTACTATCTTTGATTTGCCAATCAATACTCTGCTCTAGTGAGCGCTGTTCCATCTTTTGATTAAAACGAATACTAACCACTGTTTTACTACCAGCCATAGTGTATTGGTCTGGTGGATAAGTAAAGAGAATACTTGGGTGCAAAGTATCAAATTGCCAAGTCATATCTTGAGGCAAAGCAGCACCGTAAAGATCAGTAATTCCTTTTGGTACTGTTACTTTATAGGTAGTAGCTGGCACCAAATGATCGGGAAGTAATTGCAGGGTATTCGTACCTAACCATTTATATGTACCAGAAACATTGGGCTCGATTTTGAGAGGAAACCCTAAATTAGTTGAACCAGCCAAAGTAGTGACTGGAACCATAGGACGATCAAAAACTACTGTAATCGGAGCATTTTCTTTTTCAGCAATCCCCTGAGGTAGATTCATAATCACCCGAGGCGGACCAGCTGTTTCGAATTGCTGATAAAAAGACTCTTTAAGTTGTTTGCGGAAAATATCTTGAGCACTAGCATCAATCCAGACACTATATTGTTTATTAGCCTGGACCGTACTCTTTTCTGGAGTAAAGATGAACGTATTTCCATCCCAGCTAGTCTCGCCTTTAAGAGCTGGCGAAATGTGAAATGCTTGTTCTACAGAACGTTTATTCATACCTCTAGAGAACTTGATTTTGATGGGAGCACTGACATCAATTTTTTGAATTTGGCCTATTGCTAATTCATCCCCAAGTACTTGGGGAGGCTGCAAAAGATATTGATATCCTAACGCAGCACCTCCAGCTATAACTAAAATCACAATTACTAGGGTGAGAAGCAATGATAACCAGCGTCGCTTAGGAGTAGACGACATAAAAAAGAGGTAAGTTTATTCATTTACAGGATAGTTCACTTCCCTAAAACATCAAGAGTGGCTACTATGGCTTTGATTAGTGATTGATTATGCAAATCGCGATTTTTGGTAGTTATGGACAAGGCAATATTGGAGATGAAGCAATTGCTGATGGTTTAGCAAAAGTAATCAAAAAAGCCTACCCCAAAAGCACCCTAGTTCTATTTTCTCATCAACACCCCTCACTCAATGATACACACCCTGACTTTGAGACTATAAGACCAATGATTGCTAGTGGCCTCCGTAGCTTTTGGTCTCAATTAAGAAGCGGGGCGTGGCAAAAAAATATAGAAACACTTAAGACATGCGACATCGTCATGATTGGTGGTGGAGGTATTTTTCATGATCAGGAAGTTGATCAAAAAGGTTTAAGTCCTTTATTTATTTGGTGGTTACGAACCATTCTTTTCAAGCTATTAGGAAAACCTATTGCTATAGCTACCGTTGGCATTGGTCCAATTAAAAGAGGCTTAAGTCATTGGTGGTTAAAGGGTATTTTTAAACGGGCGAAAATAATTACAGTCCGAGATCAATCTTCTCAAGAACTTGCACAACGTTTTACCAATAAATCAGTTACGATACTCCCTGATCCCGTCTGGGGACTTCTACCAACTCCAAATTCAAAACAATCTTCAGGTATATTGGGTATCAATATTCGCGCCAACCACCGATTCACTACCCAACAATTATTGGAACAATTGATTGACCTCATTGATAGCGCAATGCATCAAACCAAATTTCGATATATTCTCCTCATTCCCTTTGCTCAACACCAACCTGACGATCGCGATATTATGAACGAACTAGCCCCCTTAATTAAAGACCACACTCATTTACCCGTCACAGTTACACATTGTAGCAACACGTTAGATGCTTACAATAAAGTAGCCCAATGTGACTACTTTATTGCAACTCGATTTCATAGCTACATTTTTGCCAAAAGTGCAGACATTCCCTGCTTGTTACTGAGCTATAGTGAGAAAACTGACCAAATTACTAAACACGAAAAAGTGTACTATTTAGAACAGCAAAAATTAGCAATTGCCTTTTGGCATCAAAAATTGCTGGTTGACTGATAAGGATGATCTTGACTATGCTGATCAGGATTTATTTCACATCTCTGTATGAAAAAGTTTCTTAGTGCGCTTTTGTTAAGTGTTATGCTTATTCCTCAGACATTCGCTGCCAATAGTTATGAAAGTGGTTACTACACTGCCAAAGTAACTGTGAATATTCGCGCCCAAGCAGGTATGCAAGGAAAAGCCATTGGTAATCTCCCCGCAAACGAAGAAATTTATGTTCGTGACCAAAAAGGTCACTGGTGTGATGTAGAATATCGAGCATACGAACATGCATACATTCTTTGTAGCCTTTTAGAGGAACAAGAATATAGCGATGATTACTATGACGATGCATACTATAATGATGACTACGCAGATAGTTATAATGATTATAGTGACGACCTTCCAATCCCAATGTTCATGGAGCAAAAACCGTGTGATTCGGCGATTAGTATTTGTAGTGGAGATTTTAAAATAGGGATTACAGCTGACCTACAAAATTCTGACCCTTCTGAAGATTTTCATACTATGAAAATTAATCTTCATGGCCAAGGACGAGTAAATATTAAAACTATGGAAACACCTGAGCTTAGTCTCAGTATCAATGGTTCAGTTCAGACCGAAATTGGCTCAGTGCAAGGTGGTGGTGAAATCGTATTGAAAGAAGAAGGCTATATGAGAATCAGCAATCTCCAAGCAATAAACTTTCCTGGTTTTCCTGCTTCTATGAATGAAGATATTCAAAAAAACATTGCTGGACGCTGGTTCGCATTACCAATGGGTGATACTCGAATGCTAGCCTCAGCCGATATGTTAATGGCAGGACCTGACAGCGACGCCATCAATGAATTAGTATCGATGTCCACATTCGTTGGCACAGATAGCAATGGATCAGATACTCGTTATCACTATAGGACAACCTTAGATGATCAGAAAGTTAATCAACTGATGGGAATTCATGATTCAAGCGAAAATACTGAAGCCCAAGCAATAGTCAATTTCTGGCTTGATAATAGTCACCGCTTGGTAAAAGGTGATGTAACTGCAAAAATTCCGGCTAGTTCAGGTGAACCAATCTCTGGCACGATGACTATTAGCTTCGACAGCAGCAGTCTCAATCAAGATATTCACGTTACTGTCCCTGAAAAAGTAGAATCACTACCTAATTCATTTTTAGGAAGCAGTTCATTACTTACTCTTTAAAAATATGGGCCACCGATCAAGTGAGTCCTTAGAACGATTGATAAAAGACGCGCAGTCTCAGATCAAGGTCGATCAAATCTATCAGCATTATAAAGATAGCAATAAGACTTATCGTATCGTAGCCGTGGCTCTCGATGAAGCATCAGAAAATGTATCAATTGTTTATCAAGCCCTATACAGTCCTTATCTAACCTGGATTAGACCAATTACCAATTTTCTAGAAGACGTATCCTGGGAGGGAAAAGTAGTTTCCCGCTTTCAATTAGCAACTACCCCGTAATAAGTCAGCACTATCCCCACAGCTAACAAAATCGTACTCGTCAGATACGGCCACCATGGTCGCTGATGCAGTGCTTTTGTTAGTGCCACAATACCTCCAGGGAACCATAAGAGGAAACCCCCTCGCAAAAATACCAACCAACCAACAATCGTTATGAGTAACGTCCAATCCCATTGCCATACTCCATGAATAGTAATCAAAGCGAGCCCCAAAATGACATGCACAGCTCCTGCCAAAAGCAGCAACATCTTTTGTCCACCTTGGCGAAACTCGTCGACAGCGTGTCTAAAAACCGATGGGTTGGTCATCATTCCGATAGCGATGATCAAACAGGATGGACCAATTACTCTTGCTAAAGAGATAGAATAAAGCATGGAATGAAATTACAAATTCAGAAGTCAGAATTCAGAATGCAGAATTTTTAATTGCGAATTTTAGACATTAGGCCCTGAGCTTCAGACCGAAT